>NZ_LJOU01000080.1:0-29806 GCF_001672085.1 Anabaena sp. AL93
GCAGGGAGCAGGGAGCAGGGGGTATAAATTTATTTACTTCCTTCTTCCTCCTGACTCCTGACTCCTGACTCCTTGACTCCTGCTGCAATTAAAAGGAATTTAGTTGAAGATTACCATATTTAGCAGTTTTTTATAGCAAACTGATCAAGAGTTGGCTATTATAGTCTGATTTGTTTTAGATGTATTGATCGGCAAATTTAGTTTATTTAAAATCGTAGGTGAGAGGAAGTCTGTGACTAGTCAAAAAACAACAGCAGCACAACAAAGAGCAGCAAAAGCTAAATATAAGGGTCAAGGAAAAAATTCTCGCCCGTCTAAATCGGGACGGTGGCTATGGTTTGCGGTGGGTATGGGGGGGATTGCCATAGTATCAGGACTTGCAGGGGCATTATTAGCTGTTTCTTGGGAAAGTACGCCTTTACAACAAGCTCAACTTAGTCCCCAGGAAGAAGCAGTATTTGATAGCGACAGTATTTCTGGCAATGGGTTACAATTTTCTCAGCTAACTCGTCCTGTTAATATCCTGTTAATGGGTATGAGTGTACTACCTCCAGATGTCCAAAATCCCCCATCCGAAACCAAAAATCTGCGTTATTTGCCCCAGATTAACTCTTTTGACGGTCTTTCTGATGTGATGCTGCTGGTCAAATTTGATCCAGAGACCAAAAAAGTAGTCATGCTTTCTGTTCCTAGAGATACCCGTACACAAATTGAAGGGCATGGAGTCAAAAAAATTAATGCGGCTAATGTGGATGGTGGTCCAGCTTTGACGGCGAAAACCGTTAGTAATCTTTTGGGTGGAGTAGGAATTGATCGCTACGTTCGGATTAATGTCTTGGGTGTTAGTAAGCTAATTGAAGCTTTGGGCGGAGTGAATATTTATGTCCCCAAAGATATGAAATATCGGGACGATTCCCAGCATTTATACATTAATTTAAAAGCGGGTCAACAACATCTCAATGGTGAACAAGCGTTGCAATTACTCCGCTATCGCCATGATGAATTGGGCGATATTGGGCGAATTCAGCGGCAGCAAACGGTGTTGCGGGCTTTAATCGAACAGACTCTTAACCCGACAACCATCACGAAATTACCAGATATTCTCAATGTGGTTAAGGAAAATATTGATACCAACTTATCCGTTGAAGAATTAATAGCACTGGTTGGTTTTGGTTCAAAAATCAATCGCGCAAATATGCAAATGTTAATGCTGCCTGGACGCTTTAGCGAAAATCGTGAGTTTGATGCCAGCTACTGGGTTCCAGATGGGCGGAATATTGCTAAATTAATGACTCAGCATTTTGGTCTAGAAGCAAAGACCACAGAAACATCATTTAGTGAGCCTGGTCGTTTGCGTGTAGCTATTCAGGATAGTACAGGAGGCGATAGCGAAGCGCGACCTAGGAATCGCTCTCAATTGCGTCCCCTCATTAAAACATTGGAGAAAGCCGGCTATACCAATATCTTCGTCTCTAAACCCTGGGGACAACCCTTAGATGTAACCCACATTGTCGCTCAACAAGGAGACGGAGACAGTGCCGAATCAATTCGTAGTTTGTTGGGATTTGGAGAAGTGCGCGTAGAAAGCACAGGTAATATTGGTTCAGATATTACTATCCAAGTAGGTAAAGACTGGTCTCAAAACCAAGCGATTTTCCAAAATTCTACCCGTCCGTAATCATAATTTGAGTATCAATTTCCGATTCATCCTTGAGAGTTTCAGATCTCCGATTTCTTTGAGAATTCGGGGATATTGTTGATAATTGGTAATTGGTGATGAAATTCCAGGTTTCATCCTGTTCATCCTTTAATCCTGGACATCCTGATTCTGACAGTTTCTCTAATATGCTCGAAAATTATTATATGAGTTAAAACTGAATGATGAAACAGCCTTGGGGTGCAATACAAGTAAAAAAGGCGCTGTGCGCTATGATTTCGGGTGTGGGGGTCGGGATGATCTCTTGGGGGTGTAATGCTAATAACTCCCAGATTCAAGATACAAGATGGAATATATATGGAAATAAGCGTTATGGTTTTGAGTTTCCTTATCCGCATACTTGGCAGGTGTTAGGAAACCCAGACAATAGTGATGGTGTTGTTTTAGTTTCACCAAACCAAAAGAATGTGGAAATTCGTGCTTATGCAAGTAAGCCTGTATTAAAATCCTTAACTGAAAATTCTCAGCCAGTCCCTAATTTTCGGACTCACCAAGGTTTTGCTGGGGTATTGGCTGTAGATGCGGGGGAAAAGGTGACTGTGATCAAATTGACTATTAGCCAAGAGAAATTGGAGTATCACTGGCAAGGACAAAGCGGTAGCAAAGACTTTCCAAATTATTATCGGCTGTTTTACTACATCGCCCAGGAGTATAAAATTAGTCAGTAGTTAGTGGTTAGTTGTCAGTAGTTAATGGTTAGGTAAGGGACAGAAGTAATTTTGAATTTTGGATTTTGGATTTTGGATTTTGGATTTATTTACTGCCTTAGTGAGAATTTAATGATGAAGAGGGGACACAAACCTGATAGATTTAGCTATCAGCGAGTAAAAACTGGTAAAGATGAAAGTCCTGGTTATTGGTGGTGATGGGTATTGCGGTTGGGCAACCGCGCTTTACCTTTCTAATCGAGGTTACGAAGTTGGAATTTTAGATAGTTTGGTGCGGCGACACTGGGATAATGAACTGGGTGTAGAAACCCTTACCCCAATCGCACCAATTCAGAAACGTCTCCAGCGATGGCAGGATTTGACTAGTAAGTCTATTGATCTGTTTATCGGCGATATTACTAATTACGAGTTTCTGCACAAAGCTTTACACGAATTTCAACCAACTGCGATCGTGCATTTTGGTGAGCAACGTTCGGCGCCATTTTCCATGATTGACCGTGAACACGCTGTTCTTACCCAAGTCAATAATGTGGTTGGTACGTTGAATTTGCTGTACATCATGCGGGAAGATTTCCCAGATTGCCATTTGGTGAAATTGGGAACAATGGGTGAGTATGGAACTCCCAACATTGATATTGAAGAGGGATACATCACGATTGAACATAACGGACGTAAGGATACTTTGCCCTATCCGAAGCAGCCTGGTTCTATGTATCACTTGAGTAAAGTCCATGATAGTCATAATATCCACTTTGCTTGCCGGATCTGGGGTTTAAGGGCTACAGACTTAAATCAGGGGATTGTTTACGGTGTCCTAACCGAAGAAACGGGGATGGACGAACTGTTAATTAACCGTTTGGATTATGATGGTGTATTTGGTACAGCACTGAATCGCTTCTGTATTCAAGCTACCGTGGGACATCCTCTCACTGTCTACGGTACAGGTGGACAAACTCGTGGCTTCTTGGATATCCGGGATACGGTGCGATGTATTGAATTAGCGATCGCTAATCCTGCTGAACCGGGAGAATTCCGTGTGTTTAACCAATTTACCGAACTATTTAGCGTCGGTGATTTGGCGATGATGGTGAAAAAAGCCGGCAACGCTATGGGATTGAATGTGGATATTAACCACATAGATAACCCCAGAGTGGAGAAGGAAGAACACTATTTCAACGCGAAAAACACCAAACTCTTGGATTTGGGCTTACAACCTCACCTGCTCTCTGATTCCCTACTTGATTCGCTTTTAAACTTTGCTGACAAGTATCAGAACCGAGTTGATCACAAACAGATTCTCCCCAAAGTCTCTTGGCATAGAAAATAGAAAATAGGAGTTCAGGAGTATGGCTAACGCCACACTATGCCTTCGGCACACTACGTGAACGCTATCAGGAGTTTAGGAGAAAGAAGGAACAAGAAAGAAATCTTCTCTCCTGTCCTTCTCTCCTGTCCTTCTACTCCTATTCTGAACTTCTGCAACTTCTGTAACTTCTGAACTCCTGATAATTTGATATGCGAATAGCCCTATTTACAGAAACCTTTTTACCGAAAGTTGACGGCATTGTTACCCGTCTTCGTCATACCGTTGACCATCTTCAACGTCTTGGCAATCAAGTTTTGGTATTTGCCCCTGAAGGTGGCATCACTGAACATAAAGGTGCGAAAGTTTACGGGGTTAGTGGCTTTCCCTTACCTCTTTATCCAGAGTTGAAAATGGCACTGCCTCGCCCTGCCATTGGTCACGCTTTGGAAGAGTTTCAACCAGATATTATTCATGTTGTTAATCCCGCAGTTCTCGGACTATCAGGGATTTTTTATAGTAAAGTTCTCAAAATTCCTTTGGTGGCTTCCTACCATACCCATTTGCCCCAATATCTGCAACATTACGGATTGGGGATGTTGGAAGGGTTACTATGGGAGTTGTTAAAGCTCGGTCATAATCAGGCTGAGTTAAATTTGTGTACCTCTACGGCAATGGTAAAGGAACTTTCCACCCATGGGATTGAAAGGTGTGATTTATGGCAACGGGGAGTAGATACAGAATTATTTCATCCTGATTTAGTTAGTGCGGAAATGCGATCGCATCTTTCCCAAAATCATCCAGATAGCCCTTTATTATTGTATGTTGGTCGTCTTTCTGCTGAAAAGGAAATCGAACGCATTAAACCAATTTTAGAAGCCATTCCCAATGCCAGATTAGCATTAGTCGGCGATGGACCTCACCGTCAAGTTTTGGAAAAACACTTTGCTGGGACAAATACTTATTTTGTCGGTTATCTCATGGGTAAAGAATTAGGTTCTGCCTTTGCCAGTGCTGATGCTTTTATTTTTCCTTCCCGCACAGAAACACTCGGATTAGTGCTGCTAGAAGCTATGGCTGCCGGATGTCCAGTGGTAGCAGCCCATTCTGGAGGCATCCCTGATATTGTCACAGATGGTGTAAATGGATATCTTTTTGATCCACAAGCTGATATTCAAGAGGCAATTAATGCTACTATACGTCTGTTAAAACAACGGCAGGAAATAGCTATTATCCGTAAAAACGCCCGTGCCGAAGCAGAGAAATGGGGATGGACATCGGCTACACAACAACTGGAAGATTATTATCAAAAAATAATTTTAAGCAGTAGGGGGATACACAAATAACGTAGTTAAACAAGGTCAAACAACGTCAATTGCTGATAATTCGCTCTCTGATTGACCTTACTCGTAAGTTTGCTTTTAGGTTCTAGAGTCTGGGGCTTATCCATGCCCGTTTCCGCTTCAGTTTCCACTATTAGGGAATCGGTGAAACTTCTGAGTTCGTTCTAGCAAGATTACTTTTACATCGGAATGTTTCATATAACGAGTGATTTCAACGTCACTCATTCTTGCTAGAACGTTGTCAGCAGCGTTAGTATCTGAGTGCATCACGACCCCATCATGTCCGGTAAACTTGTCACCATTTCTACTACCCGTTAAGGTACTAAATCTGGAGTCAAGTTGTGACGTATACGCACAATTCACACTAACAACCGTGCAACCTACACGGGTTGAAACTTGTTTGAGGGCATCCGCAACTATCCCCTTGCACCATGAAGAAACATTTCTCTTCATACGCTTTCTCATGGGCTTTTTGCCTTTTAGTGCTTCCGTCAAATCTTCAAAAGCTACCTTGATCGCATCTGTCATCAAGTCATGCGTAGCTGTAAAAACGATTGTTTGAATCCTACCTTTAAAGGATCTTTCCCGATTTTCCCACTTGATTTTACCAAGATTATTTCGTTTAATTCTATCAGCCTTGGCACTGTTTCCTTTAGCTGTAGACTTGTTAAAAACTGACCTGATTTTATTACGTTTTACTTGTTTCGCTGTTCTGTAATCGGTTTCTTGAGTTTGGATTTTACCAAAATCATTACCTAAAAATCTAGCACCATCATTAGAAGATGTGGCATAAACTTCGGTGTAACCTCTATCACATCCAATTATTTTACCATCGGTCTTTTTTTCAGCTTTTTGGATATCAGTTGTGTAATGAATTTCCCATCTGCCATTACGCTTAATTAGCCTTATTTGACACTTTATTTCTGTTGGTAAAGTCGTTGGTAGTTTGAGAGTTTTATATGGAGTTAAACCTCCAAAACGCAACCACACCACACCTTTATCATCTGTTTTAGTATCATAAGCCTTTACAATAATTTGGTTACAAACTTTCGTGTGTCCTCGATACCAAAACTTTCTAACTAAGGTGCAAAGTTTGGGATGTTCCAACCATTTCCGACTTTCTAAGGTAAGTTGCAAAACTCCTTTTTTAGCCGGGAACGACTGGAACGATTGACCCAAAGATTTCATCACCTTTTCGACACAAGCAGCCTGAACCAAGTGAATATCATCAATTACGTCATAGAGAGTTGCTTCCCATAACTTAGCAGGTAATTTGTATTTGTCTTTTAAGGTGCGTAGCTGTTTGTCAATCTCAAATTTAGAAACGCCCCAAGCCTTTAACGACCCGAACTCATTCCACAAGTCAGAGCGTAGTTTACCTAAACTCAAAGCGATTAAATCAAGTTCGTTAGATTTCCAATTATTTAGTTTTTCAGTCCCTAAAATAGCGATTCTCGTAACGGTTAACTGATTCTTTGCTTTGAGTTTCATGGACTTGGTTTGCTACGTCTTTTACTACTATACACCCATTGACTCGTATTGACTACTATTTGTTTCATGAATATTTTGCTCTTCGGCTATCTTTTTCTTGTAAGCCCGAAGGAAGTAAAGCTTGGAAGAAAAGCAGTGCATGATAGCCATAAAATCCTGCATCAACTCTTCGGGCGGTGATAGCTTGGCATTGTTCACCACGACAATTTTGCAACCGTGAAGATTGCAAAACCACTCAACAAACTCAAAACCAAATCTGCATAACCTATCCTTATGTCCCACGACAATTTCAGAGATTTGATTTTGGGCAACTTGAGTCATTAATTTAAGAAAGTTTTTCCGCTTCCAGTTCATACCACTGGCAACATCCTTGACGACCCGGCATCCTGGGTAAGTTTTACCTAAAAAATCTATTTGTGTGTCAAGGTCTAACAACTGGGTTTTTGTGCTGACACGGGCATAAAGAACCCTCTCTTTATCCATTGAGACTGTTTTGATGAATGCTGACTCTGGATATCTCCGATGTCCCCCAGGGAAATACATTCTATTTTCCCTAAGTCAGCCCATTCTGCCGTTGTCTTAGGGTGATAGCCAAATTGTTTGTAAACTTGTTCTGGGGTTAGGTATTTCATCTTTCGGTTAAATACGATTAACCCCAGTATACTACGTTATTTTGAGATTAGAGAGTTTGGCAGGGTTTCCCCGCCCAGGAGTCAGGAATCAGGAGTCAGGAGTCAGAAGTCAGAATAAGAGTTCTATATGGCTAACAACTTAAACTTCTTCAGAACCGTTACTTGGAAAAGGTTGTTCACCGATTTTTAGTTGCTTTTTTGATTGTTTCAACTGTTTCCAAAGTAACTTAATCTGATCATAAGCCTCATCTGGTGAGATTTTGCCACCAGTTTCTAAATTGCAAATATAACTAACCTTTTGGGCAAATTCCTGCAAATTCGCATTAAATACCAAGTTTTCTGGTTTGACATGACCATAATAGCGACCACGGGGATAGAGAAAATCTTCTTTGCTCATCATTTTTTTTCTCCATTGACTCAACTGCTCTATAAAACTTATATAATACTGACAGCCCAGCGTGCCTTAAGCTATACATTCCTGTTTGTTTCCCCTGTTGGTGATCAAAATAGATGGATAGCTCTGTCTTCATAGCCTATCTCTAACTCCTCTACTTTTTCAGAATGGAATAATAGATAAAACTATTACATCCTGCTGATAGTTTAGAGTGGCGTGAGCCATAAGTGGGGCTTTAGGACAGTTATTCACGTTTAGTTATTCTCTAATTTATTAACAACAGATTGTATTAAATTCAATATGTTATTAATATATCTCTTAAGATAGATTAATACATTCCTTTTTGCAATACTTGGCAAAACTTTCCTTGTAAACTATAATTATACATTTAAATTAGAATAATTGAAAATACAAGTATTTGATGACTAAATAGGGTTCGCGGAAGAAGTCTTTTCCTTAGGGCTAGTACCGCAAAGCGGAAGTCAAAAGTCAAAGGTCAAAAGTAATATTAAGCAAGCTTTTTGACGATTGAGAATGGTTGGTGTATTTACGCCGCAGTGTAATAGGAGTCAGGGGGAAGAAAGAAGATTCGGATCATTAAGTAGTGAGACAGAATTAATTACACAATGTCATTGCGTAAGCGTTGCGTGGCGTTAGCCATATGGAACGAATTGAAATGAAGCAATCGCAAGGGTTGTGATTGCTTCCCTTCCCTCGCAATGACTGTAAATATTATTGTCCAATTACTTATATTCCCGACTTCTTAAAGAAGTCGGGAATATAAAGTATCAATTGTAATTTACTATCTACACAGATGTACGAGTTGCTTCTAGTAAACTGGAAAAGTAAAACTTTGTTCGCGCCATAGCTTGCCGTTGGATTGAAAAGCCATTTTTTTCCAAGATTTTGATGACATCAGCTTTAGGATGTAAATAAGCGCGAGTGGTTTTACTTGGACCAGGAAAGAAAGTACCGATTTTTTTGAGGATAGTCAGGAAGAAAGTTTTAGGCGCAAAACTGAGAATAATCCGTGATTGTGCTAAAGAACACAAATGAGAAATCATCTCGTCAGCTTTTTCTTGAGGGTAGTGAATCAGAACATCCAAACAGATAACAGTGTGGTAACTACCACTCAAAGATTCCAAATCCTCTACCGCAAAAGAGGGGTTTACAGTATTTGACAAAGCCATTACAGCCCTATCCTGAGCTTCTGATACCATTTTGGCAGAAATGTCGCTGGCATAGACCTTAGCACCACTCATAGCTAGAGGAATACTCAGACTACCGACACCACACCCAGCATCACAAATTGATAATGATGGTAAATTGTTGTCAGCTTTTAACCAGCCGATGACATTATCTACAGTTTGTTGATGTCCAGTGCGAATATCTAGCTGAACCTTGTTGACTTCACCATCACCATAGATGCGTTGCCACCGATCAAAGCCTGTGGAGTTGAAGTATTCGCGGACTATTGTTTTATCGTCGGCTGCGTTCATAAACTCAATTGTTAATTGTTCACAATTCGTGACATACTCCACACACTCCCCTATGCCTTGCGGCACGCTTGCGCGAACAGGTGAGTGTGGGCTTCTCAGCGACTCTTCTATGAAGACATTGACTGAGCTTTAAGACCGTGTGTCCCACGGTTCTTGATATTTATAGCCGAATTTAGATCCCTGCACAAACTTGCATGGCAGATAGGGCAATTAATTGTGCATTCTTTTCTATGCAGCTTCATCTGAATTTGGTATTAGTAAATTCTCAACGACAAAAATTCCGGCTAGTTTAGATTCTTAAAAACTTACTAGCTAATTTAATCGCGTCCATAATGTCTACATCACCATTACCGTCAGCATCTAGAAATTTATTGAGTAATGGATTACCACCAGATTGTAAAAAACTCAAAATTAAAGGGACTAAAGTTGGTAATAATTGTTGAATTGTATTCACATCTAAGCTAGTACCCTGAGCAGCATTTTCCGCTACTTGTGCTTGGATATCTGGAGAAAATAAGGTATCTACAGCTTGGAAATCGGCTGAAGTTCCGGCAAGTTGATTTACCAACTCTTGTACGGCCTCACTTCCGTCAGTAGCTTGTTTTGCCTGCAAAGATGATTGTACTTGTTTACCAACAACTGATAGAACTGATTGCATGGTGGCAGAGTCTGAGCCAATGCCATTACCTAATTGTTTAACTGTGGTGGCAATATTTATCAAGTTATCCAAACCACCTGGCTGATTGGAATTACTAACTGCACCAAGAATTTGATCAAATAGCCCCATTAATTTTTTCCTGTTGTTTTTAATATCTCTAATTATCAATGATACAGCAAAATTAAGTAATCACCAGTTATAAATCAGGAATAAAGTCAAAATCATTATATTGGTGAATAAGGAATTGGTAGAGATATAGTAAATTATGTAACTTGAAAGGAATCAGAATAAAAGGTAATTTTTCTCTGATGGGTATCATCGGTAAAATTCTGGATTTTGATGAGATTTTTCTTGTATAGTATCAATAGGATTACTTAAAATTTTCATAAAAACTTGATATGATAATTTTGTATAACCATAATCACTATTTGTAAAAGTTTCGTTGGTAAATTAGCAAATAAGAGACATTCTTGATGGACTAAGATTGCCTTTTCTCTGGCTGTTTGAAAATAGCTATTGCCTACTAATCACCCTCCAGATATACCTAAAACTGCTATTCCCAGAGAAAGACTATACCCCAGGATAACTTTTTGCTGATCCTCGCGCGGGAGAATAATTTTTTAAAAGAGCTAAAATGTTTAAACTCAGAGATAAAATTTATATTGTAACTCGGCATTTAACTTTCCCATGAATTGAGAGCAGGTAGAAAATGGAGAATTTAACAGTCAGTCAATCAGGCAACACTACACATACACTTAAATATTAGTTTATCAAAAATTGTTGCTTTTTACTTTCTAGCTGAGAAAACCACTGTATAAGTAATAACTTCTATCCTTCATGCCTTTGTCTCGTATTGTTACACTAATTGTTGGCCTAATCGTCATTTTGGCGTTAACCCTATGGCTAATTGATTCTCTTTCCCGCTTGTACTGGCAGTTGTCCTATTCGCCGTTGTTGGGTAATTTACTATTATTACTGCTAGTTTTACTGATTGGTGGTTTGATTGCTGCGTTTGTTTATTATGTATTGGTGCTGCGGCAGGGGGAGGAAAAATCCCGTCGTCAACGTCAAAGGGTGACTTCTGCCCAAATTCCAGCAGCTAAATCGGATGCGGCTTCTTCTACTTTGCAAGCGGTACGTCAACAAGTAGCCCAAATTCAAGATGAGGTGACACGCCAAGCTTTACTGAGTCGGACTAAGGAAATTGAGGCGAATTTAGCGAGAGGGGAAATTCAGGTTGTTGTTTTTGGTACTGGTAGTGCTGGTAAAACTTCTCTGGTAAATGCGATTATGGGGCGGATAGTTGGTGAAGTGAATGCACCAATGGGAACGACTCAGGTGGGGGAAACCTATTGTTTACGGTTGAAGGGTTTGGAACGGAAGATATTAATTACTGATACTCCAGGGATTTTAGAACCGGGGGTGGCGGGTACGGAACGGGAACAATTGGCTAGGGCTTTGGCGACGGAAGCGGATTTGTTGTTATTTGTGGTGGATAATGATTTACGCCGTTCTGAATATGAACCATTGCGGGGGTTGGCGGAAATTGGTAAGCGATCGCTTTTAGTTCTAAATAAAACAGATTTATACACTGAAACTGACATAGAATCAATCTTGGCGAGATTACGGGAGCGGGTACGGGGTTTTATTGCTACTAATGATGTGGTGGCGATCGCTGCCAATCCCCAAATAGCCCAATTAGAAACTGGCGAAACTTTCCAACCGGAAGCGGATATTATCCCTTTGTTACGGCGTATGGCTTCCATTTTACGCGCTGAAGGTGAAGATTTAGTGGCAGACAATATTCTCTTACAGTCTTTACGCTTAGGAGAAGAAGCCCGTAAACTGATAGATTCTCAGCGTCGTCGGCAAGCTGATAAAATTGTTGAGCGGTATCAATGGATTGGAGCAGGTGTGGTTTCTGTCACCCCATTGCCAATGGTAGACTTACTCGCCACTGCGGCGGTTAATGCTCAAATGGTGGTAGAAATTGGCAGGCTTTACGGTTGCGATTTAAACATGGAAAGGGGCAAGGAATTAGCCCTATCTTTAGGAAAAACTATTGCTGGTTTAGGGATTGTCAAAGGGGCAATTGAATTATTATCAACGGCTTTGCAACTCAATGTGGCTACTTTTATTGTGGGAAGAGCAATTCAAGGGGTGACAGCCGCATATTTAACCCGCATTGCTGGGAAAAGTTTTATTGAATACTTTCGTCATGATCAAGATTGGGGTGATGGGGGGATGACAGAAGTTGTGCAGCAACAATTTCAGATTAATCGCCGCGATGAGTTTATCAAAGTTTTTGTGCAAGAAGCGATCGCTAAAGTCGTCAAACCATTAACTGATACATTTGCAGAAAAAGAAGATTATAAGTAAAAACACTGAAATAATTATTAAATATTTCACATAAGTAGGTTGGCGTTGAAAATTGTCGTTATGGCAAGGCAAAAGGCAAGAGGCAAGAGGCAAGAGTGAAGAGGGTTTAGGCGATTTTACATTTCTTTACACAGTTTGGTTTTATTGTGTTCACCTACTTACTGAATTATTTTCTATAATTCCGGAAAATAGTAGCCGATGTCAGAAAAGATATAGAAGGATTTCTGAGTAATTAGATCATGAATAACCAAATGATCGGCAAACTATTACAAGAGCGTTACCAAATTGTTCAACCACTTAGTGCCGGAGTGTTTGGGCAAACATTTATCGCGGTAGATATGCACCATCCAGAAAAACCTAGATATGTTGTTAAACAACTCAAAGTTAACAACTATCAATCTACCTCCTATTTTGACTATCTCAGACTACGGTTTTTAACAGAAACTGAAACTCTCAAACACTTAGGTCGCCATCCCCAAATTCCCGAATTAATTACCTGCTTTGAAGAAAATGAACGTTTTTATTTAGTACAACAATTTATTCCTGGAGAGTCTTTAGCAGCAGAATTACCAACTAGCCCCCAAAGCTCAAGTAAATGGAGTGAAATTGACGTTATTAAATTTCTAGAAGATGCCCTATATATTCTCGAATTTGTTCACTCTCAAGGCTTTATTCATTGCGATATTAAACCAGAAAACCTAATTAGACGAGCTATAGATGCCAGATTAGTATTAATTAATTTTGGCTCAATTCAACCAATAGATTTTAGTATTGAAACCGAATTATCCATAGATCAAATTCCTGTAACATCCTTGGGTTACATTCCTCCAGAACAATTCATTGGTCAAACTCAACCCAATAGTGACCTTTACTCCTTGGGCATAATTGCTATTCAGGCTATTACAGGACTTGCACCTCTGCAATTAGAAATTGATCCCAAAACCAATGAAATTATTTGGTGTGATGATGATACCCAAATTAATGATTATTTAATTGCTTTCCTCAATCAGATGATCCGTTATCAACATCAGGAACGGTTTCAATCCGCTCATGAAGCACTATGGGTACTCAAGCATATAGAATGGGTAAATAACCCAGCAGAAATACAAATATCAGAATCTCAATTATCTTATCAAACTATTGAAAAACCACATCAAAAATCCCAACCATTACTAGCAAAATTAAGATTAGGCTTATTAATTAATTCCGTTTTATTAGGGTTAGGAGTATATTCTTTATTTAATAATTCTCAAGCTTACTCAGCCACAGAAACTTTATATAAAGCCATAGCCAAATATCAATCTGGAGACTTACAAAAAGCAATTAATTTAGCTCAGTCAATCCCTCTTGATAGTAATATTTATGCAGAAGCACAAGCCTCAATTGAAGAATGGCAACAGCAATGGCAAAAAGACGCAGAGCATTATATTTCAGCAGAAAAAGCATTCAAAGAAAGTCGGTGGACAGACATATTAACTCACGCGGCTAAAGTTACAGTTAATTCTTATTGGCAAGCAAAAATTCAGCCCCTAGTTGAACAAGCAAAAGTAAATATCGAAGCCCAAGCACAAACATTATTAGCCAAAGCCTATGCAAAAGCTGAAGAAAGAGATTTCTCAACAGCTTTATATTACTTACAACAAATACCTGAAGAAAGCTCCGCTGGCACTATAGTTAAACAAAAATTAGCTGAATATAATCAAAAACGTCAAGTTAGATCGGGATATTACGTATATCAAGCCCACAATCAAGCATCTGTAGGTGACTTTTTTGGGGCAATTAAACTCCTGGAAAGAGTTCCCAAAGATACTGATGTCTATGCACAAGCAAGAGTCAAACTACAAGAATATTCCCAAAAGTTACGTCTACGTAATCAACAACAAGAATTAGCGACACTAAAAACAGTTCCTGTTATTGAAGTACAAAACACACCTACCGATAAACGCGCCGTTGAGCGTAGAGTATTTTTGCAACCAGAAGATTATTTACAGGAAGTAAATATTCGTAATTAGGGTTTGCTGATAGTCATTGGTGTCATGAGTTTAGATAATACAGTATCTAATTACGTAAATTTCCCAGTCACTTGGGCTGATTTGCTTCCCTGTCATCATAGCATCGCACTTCAGCAACAGCAAGAAGAAAAAGAGCAGCTAGAAGGAGAAATAAGTATGCTAGATGATAAACCCAGAATGGCGGTGGAGTTAGTATTTTTTAAACAATTAACTCGCAAGGATGCTGCTAAGAAGATTGGGGTTTTAAACGGCTACACCAATGACAGTAACACGATATCTGCAAAAAGGTTTGCAACAGTTGATTACTTATTTACAACCAACCTCCATTGCGACTGGATCTTAAAGTATTGGCAAAAATACGGAGATTTGTGGTTTTTGGCATTTTGGCATTTTTTCGACCTGTTACATTGCTATTGTGGGTACGCGAATGTCTTTGTGCGATAATTCCGACTTGCAGAATCCCTCGGTCTATAACCGGGGGTCTTTTTTATTTATTCAATTAGACAGAAATGAATTAATTTTAAACGTTCCTACAGATAGATATAACTATATAAAAATAAAGTTAAATTCATAAGTGAACTAGTCCACATTCCAATGTCTTTAATCATAGCCTCCAGTGGTTTTCAAGCTGGAGGTAATTTTTTATCAATCTTTTATGATAAAGGTTTGAATGATAAATTTCCATCTACATCATTGAAATACTTTTTCTAGATTATCTTGTTCTCCTTGTAATAAAGTAGTTATGGCTCTACCGGACTTAGTATGCTAAAATAACGAAAATAGGGAACAGGGAACTCTTAACTGGGAACAGGAAGAATGTCGGATATTAATGACTTTAAAGACTTAATGATTTGGCAAAAAGGGATGGATATTGCTGAAAAGTGCTATTTCCTCACTAAACTTTTTCCCAAAGACGAGCTATATTCTATGGTTCAACAAATCCGAATAAGTGCAGTATCCATTCCAGCTAATATAGCTCTTATGATATGGGCGACGATATAGAGGAGAATATATAAGATTTTTAAACATAGCGCAAGGGTCAGTTAATGAATTAGAAACTCACCTAATTTTATCTAAGCGAGTAGGATTATGCTCAGAAAAAGATATAGAAATGATTCTTAATTTGTTAAAAGAGGAAAGCAGAATAATTATTAGTCTTAGAGACTTCCAAGAAATAAATTATCCTAAGAAACGAACCACAGAGGCACAGAGTACACAGAGAGAGAATTTCTGCATCAGTTTTGGGACATTTTTTTATTTGGAAGTCTCTTATTAAAAAACTAGAAAATTAAAATTTTTTCCCTGTTCCCAGTTAAGAGTTCCCTGTTCCCTTCTCTCAACTTCTCACTTTAGCATAACAAGTACCGAAGAACCGTAGTTATCTGTGTATAATCATTAAATAATGAGGCTTGATCAAGAGTAGCTATTGTTTCTAAATCTTTAATAAAATTTTGTATTTTTTTGTTCTCACCTCGTGCTTTTCGCCAATGATGAGATTTTGCTAATTTATAAATCTGTTGACTGGATTGAGATATTTTAGCTAGATTAGCTGCAAAATGATTTTTATTTTCAGAACTAGTAATAAGTAATTGGACAAAAATATTTACAGTCATTGCGAGGGAAGGGAAGCAATCACAACCCTTGGAATTGCTTCATTTCACTTCGTTCCATATGGCTAACGCCACGCTACGCTAACGCAATGACATTGTGTAATTAATTCTGTCTCACTACTTATTTGGTAATTCTTCTAGAAGGAGGTGCTTAATTTGTAGTTCTTGCTGTGGCGATAAATTGCTATATATATAATTATTCTGAATTAATTCCCAATTATTAATACTATACTAATACTAAGTAGGTGAACACAATAAAACCAAACTGTGTAAAGAAACGTAAAATCGCCCAAACCCTCTTCACTCTTGCCTCTTGCCTCTTGCCTTTTGCCTTGCCATAACGACAATTTTCAACGCCAACCTACTTATCGTTACTTTCTATATTATTGTCATGTTGAACCATAATTGCAATTGGCGATCGCACTTCATGATTAAATATAACTTTTAGCTTAAACAGTAGAAGCCTCTCACCTACCCGATAGGGAGGTGATGAGATGAATACAATACGCGCGAGTGACGAATTGCCCAACGAGCAAAATTAAGCGCAGCTTAATCAGTGTTGTTGGGCGATGTTAGCGCAGCGGCACGAAGTGCGGAATGAACACTTTCTTGATTTTTTTTTCAAATATTTGATATAATTTTCAACAGTAGGTGTAACTGTCTCAACAATTATTAATACTTAATAAAAAAGGGCGAACGACGGGATTCGAACCCGCGCGTGGTGGTACCACAAACCACTGCCTTAACCACTTGGCTACGCTCGCCATTCAATTTACTTCTGTAAGTCTAGCACGACCTGAGAAAAATGATCAAGTTTTTTGCCAGAAATTAGATAATTTTCTTGGTAGTCTTTAAAAGATTAACCACTATACTGGGTCGAGCTAGAAATGAAACCTTTAACTATGATTATATGCGTAGGAGCAGTGGGCGTTACTGTTCTAGGGGCAGTTATGGCGAAAACTAACCCTAATCAGGAGGAGTATGAAAAGTATGCAGTCCAAAAGCTGACAACATACTTGGAAACTGATGTATGTAAAAAAACACCAAGCTTTTTGGAAAAGTTAATTAAAGTTAATTGTGAACAGTTGCTTAATTCCGCTACGCCACATATTAAGGAACTGATTACTACTACTACTAACCGACAAGACTATATGATATTTAGTATTTACCGGACTCAAATCAAACTGGATGCTTGGATACCAGGGTACAAATTTGAAACGGTGGGGGCATTAAATCAATTTTATACTTATAATGCTGAGGAAAAATAAATCGGCGTAAGTCAAATGAAGACTTAATATACAAGTAGTTCTGAAAAATAACTACTATGTGATGAGTTTTTGTACTAACTGTTTGTACCCGCAAAATCCTGATGATGCGTGTTTTTGTATTAAATGTGGTAAGTTAATTTTACTTAAAGAGCGCTATCGTCCCCTTTATGCTTTAGGTAAGGGTGGTTTTGGGAGAACAATCTTAGGGGTGGATGAACACATTCCTTCCCAACCGCAATGTGTAATTAAACAACTCTGTTTTCCCGAGGAAAATCCAGCCGATTTTAAAAAAGCGGTGGAATTGTTTCGGCAAGAAGCAGTGCGTTTAGATGAGTTGCATCATCCCCAAATTCCTCAGTTGTTGGCATATTTTGAGCAGGAAAATAGGTTATATTTAATACAGGAGTTTATCTCAGGACAGACTTTGTCCCAGGAATTACTACAAGCAGGGGTTTTTAATCAGGGGAAAATCCAGAAATTACTGCAAGATTTATTACCTGTGTTGGAATTTGTGCATAGTCATCATGTGATTCATAGAGATATTAAACCGGAAAATATCATGCGAAAATCTTCTGGGGGAGATTTGGTGTTGATTGATTTTGGTGTGGCTAAGTTTATTTCTGCCACTGGGATGATGAAAACAGGAACAACTATTGGTAGTCCTGAATATATGGCTCCTGAACAAATGCGGGGTAAGGTGTTACCAGCTAGTGATCTTTATAGTTTGGGTGTGAGTTGTATTCAGTTGTTGACGGGGATTTCTCCTTTTGATTTATATGATGATACAAGCGATCGCTGGGTTTGGCGAGATTATTTACTTCCAGAAAATCAGGTTACACCACATCTGGGTGGAATTATTGATAAACTCATTCATAATGCTTTGGCTCAACGTTACAAATCTGCACAAGAAGTCCTAGCAGCAATAGAAATAAAAACACAAACAGGGAAGAAACAGCAACCTACTACTCTCTGTTCTGATACTGGTGTTAATTACCAGCAGTTACGTGATTTCCTGGCATGGAAACAGTGGGAAAAAGCAGATAAAGAAACTTGGGCGTTAATGTGTCAAGCTTTATCTAAATGGAGAGTTACTTATTTATCTAATAGTGATTTGGAAAGTTTGCCTTGTCAGGATTTACAAATAATCGATCAATTGTGGACAAAATATAGTCAAGGACATTTTGGTTTTAGTATTCAAACCCAAATTTATTATAGCTGTGATACCGACTATGCCCAATTTTGTAGTACGGTAGGTTGGTATTTGCCCTATGCTACTTCCCCCCGACAACAATTATCTTTTAAGTTATCTGCACCAATAGGTCATTTACCTTCTCACTTTTGGGCTAGTGGTACTCAGTTAGGAAAACACATGAAAGCTTTAGCTGGAAAGGTGGCAAGCTGTTACAATTAGTTTAAAATGGATATCCCAGCGTTAATGTCTTTTTCTGTAGTAGTAGCGAGGCAATATGACAACACAAGTTGTACTAGGAAATATTAATCCTGTTGTATTAGAAAAATTACAGGGTTTAGCTCAAAGCCATAACCGCAGTTTGGAAGATGAAGTTAAGACAATTTTGGAAAATTTTGTAGAGGCTGAATTAGTCAATCAAGAATCGGTTACTGCACAAGCGTGGAAAAAAATAGATATTGCACGTCAGCGTCATTTAGGTAAAATTTTTAGTGATAGTGTTGAACTTTTGCGTGAGGATCGAAACTGTTGAGTAAATTTGTAGTAGATGCAAATGTAGGGATTAAATGGGTACTACCGGAAATTCATTCAGAAGCAGCATTGCGTTTGAATAAACCAAATTACCAATTATTAGTTCCTGATTTCTTTTTTCCAGAAATTGGCAATATTTTATGGAAGCGGGTACGTCGAGGAGAAATGAATTCAGATGATGCTCAAAATAATTTAGAATTACTTTTGGGATTGCCTTTACAAATTTGTTTATCTCCTCGTTTAATGCCAATGGCTTTAGAAATTGCAGTAAGAGTTCAGCAAGCTGTTTATGATTGTGTATATCTAGCGCTGGCAGTAAATAATAATTGTAAAATGGTGACGGCTGCTGAAAGATTTTATAATGCACTGTCTCATGATAAACTATTTAATTATTTGTGTTGGATAGAAGATTTACGATGAATTTTATTAAAGAAATATGTGAATACAAGAAAGACCTTTGCTATTCTTTGTAGGTTAGAGATGGCATTGATAAGGTTTCAAGTTACATTTTGAAGTGTGATATGTAAGTGATTTGTGGTATTATTAAGAATGGACTTACATCATTAAGTATAATAAAGATTGTTATTGTCCAATAAAATAATCCTGATAATAAGTCTAATTTTTAATGGCAATAAAATGATTCAACCCCGTAAACAGTTTGCTCAACATTGGTTAAAAAGTGATAAAGCTCTGAACGCAATTGTCCAAGCGGCTAATTGTCACGAAACTGATAAAGTTTTAGAAATTGGTCCGGGTACAGGAATTCTCACTCGTCGGTTATTACCGCTGGTGAAATCTCTATTAGCCGTAGAAATTGACCGAGATTTGTGTAAGTTACTGGCTAAACAATTGGGGGAAAAAGAAAATTTTCTCTTGCTACAGGGAGATTTTTTAACTCTTGATTTACCATCGCAATTAACAACATTTACTAATTTTCAGAAGCAGAATAAAGTTGTTGCTAATATTCCTTATAATATTACTGGACCAATTATTGAAAAGTTACTGGGGACGATTTCTCATCCTAATCCAGAGCCTTTTGATACGATTGTTTTGTTAGTACAGAAAGAAGTAGCCGAAAGATTATATGCTAAACCCGGTTCGAGAACTTTTGGGGCGTTGTCGGTGCGGGTGCAATATTTGGCGGATTGTGAGTTAATTTGTACTGTTCCGGCGGCGGCATTTGTGCCTCCACCCAAGGTAGATTCGGCTGTGGTGCGGTTGAGTCCTAAACAAATCGCAATTCCGGCTCATGACCCCAAAAAGTTAGAAACTCTGGTGAAATTGGGATTTGGGTCAAAGCGAAAAATGTTAAGAAATAATTTACAATCGGTAATTGAACGAGACAGCTTGACTCAATTACTGGAACAATTGGGAATAAATCCTCAAGTTCGCGCTGAAGACCTTGGTGTTGCCCAATGGGTATCACTGGTAAATACTATAGCAGCAGTCGGGAGTCAGGAGTCACCGAGTCAGGAGTTAGGAGGAAGAAATTGAAGAATAGAGAATGAAATTTCTCCCCTATTGCCTATTGCTTATTCCCTGTTCCCTATTGCTTATTCCCTGTTCCCTGTTCCCTGTTCCCTGTTCCCTGCTAAATAACCGTTATGCGTTCTTACAGTTTAATTGCACCTGCCAAAATCAATTTGTATTTGGAAATTATCGGGAGTCGTCCTGACGGGTATCATGAATTAGCAATGATACTCCAAAGTATAGATTTGTCCGACCAAATTGATATTCATTCGTCCAGCACTGAAAATATTCGCGTTTATTGCAATCATCCTCAAGTACCTACAGATCAAACTAATTTAGTTTATCAAGCGGCGGCATTAATGGCTAAGGAATTTCCCAAAGCTTTTAGTAATTTTGGTGGTGTGGATATTACTATCAAAAAGCATATTCCTGTTGCTGCTGGTTTAGCGGGAGGTTCTAGTAATGCCGCAGCGGTGTTAGTGGGAATGGATTTACTTTGGAATTTGGGATTAACTCAATCAGAATTAGAAGAATTAGGGGCTGGTCTGGGTTCAGATGTGCCATTTTGTATTGGTGGGGGAACGGCAATTGCTACTGGTAGAGGTGAAGAACTTTCTCCTTTGCAAAGTTTGGATAATTTACATATAGTCTTGGCCAAATATCGCAGTTTGGAAGTTTCTACACCTTGGGCATATAAAACTTATCGGCAACAATTTGGGATTGGTTATATTCAAGATTCGGAAGGTTTAGCGGCTCGTACTAGTGCTTTTCATTCAGAAGATATGGTGAAAGCTATCTTGAATAAGAATACAGAAAACATTGCCCGAAAACTACATAATGATTTGGAGAAGGTTGTTTTACCAGCTTATCCTCAAGTATGGCAACTACGGGAATTATTCGCTAGTCAACCCGGGGTTTTAGGGACAATGATGTCGGGTTCTGGCCCTTCTGTGTTTGCTATTGTTGAATCTCAAAATCAAGGGGAGATAGTTAAGGAACGGATACGTGAGGCTATTCCTGATGAGGATTTGGAATTGTTTGTCACCCATACCATTAAACATGGAATTAAAATCGCTCAATAAAATTGCCTAATTTATTATTTTACTATGAATCAACCGCAAGAAACGCCATCAGTAGATAGTTCTAATCAAGTCCAAGCAACTCCTTTACGCTGTATAACTGGGTCTGTGATATCGGGAGGATTTGCATTTGCTACTTATTCTTTAATGATAGCGATCGCCACTACTTTTGCCAATAAACCCACCCATTCTGATAACCAAACTGTGATCAACATTGCTTCTGCCGTGCGTACCCTAGTTGTAGGTATAGTAGCCTTGGGAGCGGGAATATTTGGGTTAGTTGCATTAGGTTTATTCGCCTTATCAATACAACTTTTTATCCAACAATTAAGCAATCCCAAAAGTAGTTAGTTTTATCTAATAGGAAATAGGGGGGTCATTTTTTCTGACTTTTAATTAGGGTTTGCTGAAAAAGTTGTCTGTCAGGGCTAGTAGTCTGCCAACCCGAAAATGACGGGTGAAGGCAAGCAGGGGGAGAAGAGAGGCACCGGGGGCAGGGGAGGGAAGAACAGAAGTTTTTTCCGCTCATTACCCGTCAAAATAAATTTGACGAACTACTAGAAGTATGGCTTAGAGGATGTTTGAAAAGTATCAGAATTAATTGAGATCCCCCCAACCCCCCTTACAAAGGGGGGCTAAATTCCTCAAAGTCCCCCTTTCCAAGGGGGATTTAGGGGGATCTGCGGGTGTCAGATCCCACACGAAAAAGTTTTCAAACAACCTCTAACGCCACGCTGCGCTATCAGCAAACCCTAATTAGGCGCAGGGACTGCGCCTCTACCTCCTGACTTAACTCCTTCCCGCAGGTACAGGGTTGAGTAATCGTGAGCGATTTTGCCTAAATTGCAACTTAGTCTTTGTCGAATCTGAATTTAACTGGTGTTTTTTTCGCCAATTTCCGGGAGATAACCCATAATGTTGGCGAAACTGTCGAGAGAAATGAGGAGCATTTTGATAACCTATTTCAGCAGCAATTTCCTCAATTGTGTGATTAGTATTTTCCAATAAAGATAAGGCTGCTACCATGCGCCGTTTCACAATCCAAACATTTATTGGCTTTCCTGTTTGTTTACCAACTTGGTTAGTTAAATATGCAGAAGAATAACCTACAGCTTCGGCAACATCAGATGAAGTAATTCCTTCTTGATAGTTAGCTTCTATATAATCGAAAATTATTTTTAAATGGGGAATATCTGGAAAAATTGACGGAGAATTTGCTGATGTATTAGGTAATTCTGTTGATGTTAGTTGATTGGGGTTTGTTGCATACCAATATCTAAAAAGAGCCTGTTTTTGTAATCTAATATCAACGGCTCGCAATAACTCATCCGTTGTTACAGGTTTAGTTAAATAATCATCTGCTCCCAATTCCATTGCTTTTCGTAAAGATGCCTTTGTATTAATAGCAGTCAAAAAAATAAAAGGAGTAATTGCTGTTAATGGATCTTCCCGGAGGTGATTTAATAAGGTATAACCATCTATGTCTGGCATTACTAGGTCACAAATTACCAAATCAGGTAAATATTTCTTGATTAATTGCAGTCCAGTTATACCATTTTCTAAACCTATGGCATTATAGCCTTGAGAGTGAAGACAATCTAAAACAAAATTGCGGTTGACAATATCATTATCAATGACGATAATTCTTTTTGTTTCGTACATAACTATTCCAATCACTAGATTTTGTTATTTTTAGCCGTTACTAAACTCTGTAACAATTTGCGGAAAAATTTTGGATATAAATAGGGCAAAAGGAAACATAAAATTCGATTCAGAGGGAACAGGGAACAGGAAAAACTCATGTTTAAAAACATGAGATTGAAATAATGACACTGTTTTTTTCGTGCTACGCATCTTTTAAAAACATCCTTTTTTTGACTGAGCTTTAAACTCAGAACTAAAGTTTCTTATTTGCTCCCAGTTAAGAGTTCCCTGTTCCCTTCTTTTGTAAAGAGTTAATAAAATCTTGATAATTGCTATTGTTTCAATTAGTATTAGTAATTGATCTTTAGCAGATTTATGTTTAAGCTTGAATAAATCTGATTTTATCAATAAAAAGTAAATACGTTCAACTTGGTTGCATGAAAAAACTAATGGTTGTTTTTATTACTTTTCACTTGAGTCACCCGGAAAAATGAACCTAATTCCATACCAATACTTGTCGGTTAAGCTCAAAAAATAGAATTACGTAGCGACTGTCTTGATTGTCAAGCGCTCGTTAAGGAAAAATTTAAAGTCTAGGAATAAAGTCAGAAAATAGAGGAGAAAAACAGAGAAACGAAACCCAACATTTATAAGCTTTTTTTGGGTTACGCTGTCGCTTGACAATCAAGACAGTCGCTACAAAAACTCTTAACCGAACAGTATTGAATATCATACAATTGCCATATTGTCAATTAATATCTGTATAAACTTTGGGATGGTGAGATTTGATAAATAGGTAAATTGTGAGTTATTTACCTGATTTTCCCAAATTTAGTCTCTTTTGCATTCAACTATGAAAGAAGATACAAGGTCATCTGTCGCCAGGAATATCTTTCTGCCTCAAATTAGCTGCTAATCATTTAGCATCCTCCCCAGGGTAGATAAATGATTGATTAAATTTATATATAACTATCAGCAAGAATCACTGAACGGCAAAATTAGAAAATCTGGAATAGATAAAAGTTAAGAAGCAACATAAAAGGAGTAATGATTTTACTAATAATCACTTACCAAGTATTAAACTGAACGAAACAATTTTTAACTTGATTATACGAAAAAATTAACCTAAAAAAACAAGAAAATAGTATATAATCACGGCTAATAAATTTACACTTAAAAATCTAATAAGTAGGTGAACACAATAAAACCAATCTGTGTAAAGAAAAGTAAAATCGCCTAAACCCTCTTCACTCTTGCCTCTTGCCGCCTTGCCATAACGACGATTTTCAATGCTAACCTACTTATTCTGACAGTCTAATTAGGGCTAAAAAATAAGAGCGAAAAAATTATCAAGTTAATCAAAGAATAATTCATGTATTGAAAGAGTAACTTTGGGTAGTCTTAAAAAAGAGGCATGAAAAAATCTCAAAACCATTAGATGATTATGATTTTCAACAGGAGTGCATATTATGAGTCAAAATTTTAGCGATTATCATTCGTCTGTTAACAAAAAAATTAAGACTGAACAAATAGAGCAAATAATCAAAGCAATAATTGCGGGTAAATATTCTTGGGCTTGTGTTCTAGTTTTACAATTTGCTGGTTATAATCCTATGGACTATATACCCTATCGTACTTATATCAGATTACTTAAAACTAACTGCTTACTTGGTAATTCTCAGCAAAATTAACTTCCTATGATAAAAGCTGAAGGATTTGATGGAAAATTAAAGTAGTTGCGTTTTTAAATCTGAATTTGTGAAAATTCTTTCTGGAAAATAAAAAGGTAAGGTGAAGATTTATCAAAAAAAATATGATTATTATGCAGAATTCATGAGCTACCCAACCACAATTTATAATCATCAAATGCAAACAATTATTCAAGAAATTGTGTGGCAGAAAAAACTAGAAGTTGCACAAATGCAACAAGATATGTCCTGGGCTTCCTTGCAACGTCAATTAAGTGCTGCTCCTACTGTGCGGGACTTTTTTACGGCTTTGCAATTGAGTATTTATAAACCTAGTTTAATTGCAGAAGTGAAAAAAGCATCACTTTATCATAGTGTAATTAGACCAGATTTTGATCCAGTTACTATTGCTCAAGCCTATAAACGAGGAGGAGCATCTTGTGTATCTGTTTTTACCGATCAAAAGTTTTTTCATGGTGGTTTTGATCATCTACGTGCTATCAGATATCGGGTAGGAATACCTCTACTTTGCAAAGATTTTATCATTGATCCTTGCCAAATTTATTTAGCCCGTTCGGCTGGTGCAGATGCAATATCATTAATTGCTGCTATTCTTACAGATAAGCAATTACAAAACTTTTTACGAGTGATTCATTACTTAGGTATGAATGCTGTCATCCAAGTTCATAACTTAAATGATTTGGATAGAGTTTTAGCTTTAGAAGATGTGAGGATAGTTTCTATTAATAACCAGAGTTTAGGTGATTTTAGCATTAATATTAACACTACTCAGGAATTATTGGCAGCTAGGCGATCGCAACTTCAAAAACTGGGAATTTTAGTCCTTAGTGAATCAGGTATAGAAACCCCCGATGATTTATCGTTTGTGGCTGAATGTGGTGTACAAACAGTGATCATCGGAGAATCTTTGCTCAAAGAAAATGATTTGGAACTAGCTGTCAGAAATTTCCTGCAATCGAAATTCCCCATTCATTATTCAGAGGAATTAAAGATTAGGTAATAATTGATAATTACGGATTAATCATAGTAAGGGTTTCCACCAATCACTATGGCTGAGATACCATTCTACGGTTAAACGTAAACCTTCTGTAATTGTTACAGATGGAGTCCAGCCAAATTCTGTTTTTAGCTTATTGGCATTAATAGCATATCTTCGATCATGTCCAGGTCTATCCTTCACAAAAGTAATTAATTTTTCCGCTGGATATACTGGTAAATCTGGGGCTAATTCGTTCATGATTGCACATAAATTTTGTACCAGACTGATATTTTCAACTTCGTTATTGCCACCAATGTTGTAATTTTCTCCGGGTTTTCCTTGATGGATTACCACATCTAACGCCCGACAGTGATCAACTACGTACAACCAATCGCGGACATTTTTACCATCACCATAAACAGGTAATTCTTTACCAGTTAGAATGTTAATACACATCAAAGGAATTAGCTTTTCTGGAAATTGAAAAGCACCATAATTATTAGAGCAATTAGTGATAATTGTCGGTAATTTATAAGTATGATAATAAGCCCGAACTAGATGATCACTTCCAGCTTTGGAAGCGGAATAAGGACTATTGGGACTATAGGCTGTAGTTTCTGAGAATGCCGGTTCATCTGAGGTGAGACTACCATAAACTTCATCGGTAGAAACGTGAAGAAATAGGTAATTACTAGGTTGGTTTTTTGCTTGCCAATATTGACGGAAAGCTTCTAATAAAGTAAAAGTTCCCACTACGTTAGTTTGGACAAATGCAGCAGGTCCGGTGATGGAACGATCAACATGAGATTCGGCGGCAAAATGGGCTATAGTATCTATATTTTCTGCTAAAAGTAGTTGATCAACTAAAGAGCGATCGCTTATGTCTCCTTGCACAAATCGGAAATTCTCTTTGGCTTCAACAGAGGCTAAATTATGGCGATTTCCAGCGTAGGTAAGAGCATCCAGTACCACGATTCTATCATTTGGATAAGCCTGACACCAATGATGGACGAAGTTCGCGCCAATAAACCCAGCACCTCCAGTCACCAGTAATCGTCTATTCATGAGATTCCCTAATTACCCTGTAAATATTTCTTCTTGATTTTAGCAAAGATTTTCTGTGTAAACAATTGCGCTAACCGGATTTTTGTAAAATTGGGAATTTTAGTTGAATAGTTATGTTTATGATCGAAGAAGTTATTTATGTCTGCTAAAATTACTTCTAAACGGTGAATAATATGCTCAGTTCTGTATTCTGCTAACACAGTTTCTGATAAAGTCAATGCTACTGAAGATTCTAAAACCTGCAAAATTTTGGCAACGTCATATTCTAAAGCATAACCAGCGATTTTATAAGAATTAAATCCCGGATCTAAATAATCCGATAATCCCCCATTGACACTAGAAAAGACTTGACAACCACAAGCTAATGCTTCCATTGGTTGTAAGCCAAATCCTTCGCTAACTCCTTGTAATTTCCAATATTCTGCCGAATCATAAAGATAAACTTTAGCACGATTAAATAAAGCTGGTAAATTTTCTACATAACTATCAATAACCAATACTTTACATTTTTTTTCTAAAGCCGGAATTAAGGTTTTAATTAAATATTCTGAAGATTTCCGGGTTTGCACTAAAACATCAATATCTCGATGTTGATGTAAATTAGTAAATTCATCACTAATTTGATTGGGTAAATAATAAATTAGAGAGTTTGGGGCTTGTTGTCCCCAATAACCCAAAGTATTTCTACTCACTGTAATTATGGGAATACTAGCTGGTAAATTAATTTTATAACCTGCACTATGAGCGTGATAAATTACATGATATTTTTGCAATTTAGCCGCTAATTTACCAACATTGAATCCCCAGCTAATTACAAAAATTATGTTATCTAAATCTAAGTTCTTTTCTTTTAATAAATCATCTAAAAATAATTTATCTGATTCTCGCTGACGATAGGTAACTATTTCAGCATCACAAATCTGTTGAGCTAAAGCAACTGTTTTCAATTCTGCCCAAAGACCACCACAAGCAAATTTACCATTTGTTCCTGGTACTAAAAAGTAAAGTTTTCTCATCATCCTAAATATCTAATTTTGAAGTTTATAAATAATGGTGTTGGTTGTGAATAAATCAGGGCGCAGGTGGTTAATGAATCAGGGCGCAGGTGGTGAATAAATCAGGGCGCAGGTGGTGAATAAATCAGGGCGCAGGTGGTTAATGAATCAGGGCGCAGGTGGTGAATAAATCAGGGCGCAGGTGGTGAATAAATCAGGGCGCAGGTGGTTAATGAATCAGGGCGCAGGTGGTTAATGAATCAGGGCGCAGGTGGTTAATGAATCAGGGCGCAGGTGGTTAATGAATCAGGGCGCAGGTGGTTAATGAATCAGGGCGCAGGCCCTGCGCCCCTACGGATTCCTAATTTTCCCAATATACTTTGATAAAATGACTTTCTTTACCCCAAAAATCACGGGTGATGGTAATATTTTCAATAGCTAAATTAAAGGGGATAGAGGTGGTAAGATAACGCTGGGTGAGCATTCCTAAATCTGGTGCAATTTCCGCTGCGGCTGTGGCGGCTAAACCAAAACCGATTAGTTGTTCAATTGGTCGAAATGGTAGTAAACAAGGAATTGTTACTGCTAGTCCTGCTGTTAATAACATGGCTACAGATACATTTGTGCCACAGCGGGGATGTACAGCTAAATCCCATTCTCCAGTGGTCAGACGATGTTTAGCTAATGTTACTGCACGGCGCAAATCATGAATATTCACATCACCATAGAGAAAAAATCCCTGTTCGGTAGACAAACCACCTAATAATTCATCATCTAATTGTATATTGGTGGTTGTTCCTGATGATAAAGAGGAATATTTATTTTCCCCTAGTAACCAGACGGTGGCGTGTTCCAGGGCGTGGACTTGACGGAGCATGAGAATTTCTTTCAACCCAGGGATAAAAGATAACTGTTGCAGTAAATCAGCATCTTGTTTGGGGTGAGGTGCAAGAAAGTCAAAGTTAAAGGAATACGATTCGCCCGAATAAGAAGTATTCATCTTTTTTCTTTTGAGAATTAATTTTCCTTGGTGATATTTTTTGACGATTGCAATAACTGAAAATTTCTGATTTTCCCAATAACCTCACCCCAATTCCCAATTCCCAATTACTATTTAACGCTGATTAGTTCTACGTCAAAAATCAAAGTAGAGTTGGGGGGAATAACGCCACCAGCACCACGCGCACCATAACCTAGTTCTGAGGGGATAATTAGTTGACGACGGCCACCTACTTTCATGGTGCTGAGTCCTTCGTCCCAACCTTTAATTACTTGTCCTGTGCCAATTTTAAAGCTAAAGGGTTTACCGCGATCGCGCGAACTATCAAATTTAGTCCCATTTTCTAATGTACCGACGTAGTGAACCTCAACGGTTTGTCCAGTTTGGGGAGTTGCGCCCGTTCCCTCTTGTAGTTCAATATATTTTAATCCAGAGGCGGTAGTAACAGCATTTGCTTCAGACATAGTATTGCTCTTTATTGGCGTATTGTTTTCTTGCGTGACAGTGGTGGTTGGTTGTGCTGGGGATGAATTACCGATCGCCGCATCTTTTTGACCGCTAATTTGGGTAAATACTAAAACGCCAACACATACCAGCATTAACACCACGCTGAGGAAAATTCCTTTCAAAATCAACCCTCTCTCTTTTAATTACCGATGATCAGATTACTGACAGAACACAAATTAGTTTAAATCAGAAATGATCTTTTAGCGCCATAGCTTATTTTCTAAATCCCGGACTTGACGCTCTAAACGGTCTATTCTCCCCCGTAATTCGTCTACTTCTGACTGACGGGCGACTCCCAAATCCTGCATCATGTTTCGCATTTGTCGCTGCATTTGCTCGTCCCAGTTGCCTTGTTCTGACTGTAACTGATGTACAAGATCATCCATGACTGCCTTTGCTTGCTCAGGATTGAGTTTACCGTCTTTTACCAGTTCATCACTCACTTCTTTGAGTTTGTCTGCAACTAAAGAAGTTGTGCCAATACCCAACATCATTAGCTGTTGCAACCAATTGTTACTATCCATACTGCCTTCCTCTGACTTGTTGCTAACTAAAAGCTTAGTAATTCTAGCCTACACATTTATTTTGTCAGTTGTCAGTTGTTAGTTGTTAGTTGTCAGTTGCAAATAAATATCTTTCCCCCAACTCCCCCAACTCCCCCAAC
>NZ_LJOU01000081.1:0-29387 GCF_001672085.1 Anabaena sp. AL93
TTTGCTGACAAATTTTAAATTAGCTCTTCGTAAAATTGTCCGGGAGGCTTGAGTATCAGCATGGTCAATATGACCGCAGTTTTCACAAATGAACTTTTCGCCATCTCTGTTAGCTTTACTAATATGATGACAAGCCGAACATTCTTGAGAAGTAAATTTAGGATTAACGGATAATACTGGCTTACCAGACTTCAATGCCAGCCAAGCAATCTTAGAAAATAATTCGCCCCAACTGGCATCAGAAATGGAGCGATTTAACCCACGTTTTGCAGATTGACCATTAGCCATAAATCGTCCTTTCTGCCGTTTAGGTTTGCAGCGGGACTTCATCGCCTTAACATTTAGATCCTCTTGGACAATTGCCTCAGCGGTGTTAACAACTTTGCACGAGTAGGCTTTCCCCCGCGCTCTAAAGAGACGCGGCTCCCAGCCTTCCCGCAATCTCCTGGTGGAAATGATAATTAATTTCGTTGGTTGACGGTTGTGGAGTATTTTTTATGAATAGGTAATTAGCTATTTATAGCCAAATTTACCCAATACCCAACATTCTATTCACTTGTGGTAATGCTAAAGGTTTCCGTTCGATATTTTGGAAACATTCAATTTTTTTAAGTTGTATACAAGCAGTTTTGAAATTACTGATTTTTAATAAAACAATATCTTGATAAACTGCATCTTGGGGACTTTTTATTTCTGTCACTAAATCCTGTAATTGATTTTGGCTAATAGCTAAATTCAGATATTTCAAAAATACTTCTCTTTTTTTAGAACGGACACTTACTAAATACCAATTATTAGTGGTTTGTTCTGATGAGTTTGAATCTATAGTTTCGATTGGTGGCATGATTGACAGTGTAATTTTCTTGAATTTATTTAAAGAGCGAATTTTCAACTGTGATTTTTTTGATTTGTTTGACTAATTAATCATGAAAATTAAATGAATACTAGAAATCATAGTTCCGACTAATTAATCATCGAAATTAAATAAATCACACAAATCATAGTTCTGAATTTAGCCAATATTTATAAGCTGCATAAGCTAATGTGACTACTCCAGTAATAATAGCAGATTCATCAACTTCAAATTGAGGATGATGCAAGGGATGGTTAATTATTCTCTCTTCATAGCCTACACCTAAACGAAACATTGAACCAGGGGCGTGTTCTAAATAAACAGAAAAATCTTCTGCACCTAAAGATGGTTCTGGTAAAATTCGTACACAATTATTAGTCCAAGCTTCTTCCGCTGATGATTGTAATAATTGTGTTAGGGCGTTATCATTTTGGACACTGGGTACACCTCGATGATAGTTAACTTGATATTTTGCATTGTAAGAATTACAAACATTAGCAACTATATTTTCAATCCACTGTGGTAGTTTGTCGCGGGTTTCTGGGTGAAGCGATCGCACTGTTCCCAATAATTGTACTTTATCAGCAATCACATTTGGCGCTCTTCCCCCATTAATTTGTCCAATACTCAACACTACGGGACGCAAAGGATTTTGAGTACGGCTAATAGCTTGTTGCAATGATGTAATCACTTGCGCTGCAATCCAGATTGCATCTATGGCTTCATGGGGACGCGCACCATGTCCAGATTCACCAATAATAATAATTTCTAAATTGTCTGCTGCGGCTGTTAATGCACCGTAGCGAATACCCACTGAACCCGCAGGAATGGAAGGAAAAACGTGCAACCCTAAAATAGCCGCGACATTATTCATCACTCCATCTCTTACCATCCAATTTGCACCCTGGGCAATTTCCTCAGCGGGTTGAAATAAAAACCGCACCTTTCCACCCAATTCTGAGGCAATTTGGGAAAGTACCATCGCTGTCCCCAAACCTACCGTAGTATGAATATCATGTCCACAAGCGTGCATGACTCCTTTAATCCGAGAGGCATATTCTAAGCTTGTCCGTTCTTGAATGGGCAAAGCATCCATATCAGTGCGAATTGCTAAGATTCTATCGCTAGATTGAGTTCCTTGTAATTCACCAATGACACCTGTTTTACCTATACCTTCTTCTACGTGCAAGCCATTAGCGGATAACACACCCGCAACAAAGGCAGCAGTTTGATATTCTTCGCCACTAAGTTCTGGATGCGCGTGAATATGGCGGCGGATTTCAACTAAGCGGGATGATATGTTTGTTGTTAAGTCTTTGATTCGGTTTAGCATAGGAATAATTTTAATTCATTCACCTTATTTAAATCTAGAATTTTGACAGCTTTAGCTGCTACCAGCATTCTGACTAATTTTATCGGCTTACCTGCTAATTTTTCAGCATCAAAGAACACACCCAAATTACCTCTCTTTAAGATAAAAGTCTTGACATTAACACTAGATTTTACTATATATCCTAACTCTTGCAAACACATTGTGGGCATTAGCTGCGATCGCTCCTTCCCCAATATACAACAATGGGTGATGACTTTCTCTAATTAATTGAATTGCCGCATTAACTTGGGGAGGATTTCCATTTAATAGATGACTCTTTATGAATATATTTTCATTATATTATATTACCCATTACCATAATTTACTAATTTGAACTAAATTTAGATAGTTTATGAATAATATAATATCTTGCGAATTGTTAAGTAGGTGGGCGGAGGAAAATAAAAATATATTTCGTTTTTTGAAATGGCTAAAACTCAACGACAATAACGCATCGAGGTGAATTGACATATCGTTACACATTTTGGTTATTTCACGTCCACCTACTTACAGCGATTTCCAATCATATAAGGTACATCTTAGCCCCCTCATCGCTTGCGGGGAGGGGGTTGGGGGTGGGGTTCTTGTTCCGGGTTTGATGACAATTTGCTGTAATAGGTAATCAACAACAAGCAATCAAAGATTTACAAACTCAGCTTAAAATAATGAGAATATGGTAGGGGTTTAGCAATGCTAAACCCCTACATTTAATGTTAGAATAAACCTAGATGTAACCCTCATGAAAACTATGAAAAGTCGCAGTTTCACAGTCATAATTTACAAAGAAGATGATATGTATATCGCTGAATGTCCAGAAGTTGGTACAGTAGATCAAGGAGAAACAATAGAACAAGCAATAACAGGTTTAAAAGAAGCAACACGACTTTATTTAGAAGAATTTCCTTTACCAGAAACCTCTCCTAGATATGTAACTAGCATTGAGGTTACTTGTGCCTAAATTACCACGAACTTCTAGCAAAGAAGCAATTCGCACATTAGAACGTTTGGGTTTTTATCAAATTAGACAAACTGGTAGTCATATAATCATGAAAAAACAAACACTCAATGGTGAAATTGGTTGTGTTGTACCATTACATCCAGAATTAAAAGTTGGTACATTAAGCGGTGTTCTTAAACAAGCACAAATTACACCTGAAGAATTTATAGAAAATCTCTAAGAAAAGATAAACATAATATTGAATAGGTAAGGGTAAAGCATAATACTAAACCCCTACAAAATCTAACTACAACTTTGTTCCACAATCAGAACAGAAATTATGATTAGCTTGGTTTTGAGTGCCACAATTGCTGCAAGAAATTGATTCAACTGCGGTTCTTGGTGTTGGCTTAGGTAAACCAACCATTTGCGAGTTGTTCTTACCAGGGGCTACCATGGGATAGCAGTTTTCATCTCTGGTAACGTGGACATTGACAATTACAGGTCCATTGTGTGCCAGCATTTCGGCAATTTTATCTGCCAACTCTTCCCGCTTGGTAATTACCATGCCTTTGATGCCATAAGCCTGTGCTAAAAGCTCAATATCAGGCATTCCCACTTCCATGTTAGAAGATGAATAACGCTGTCCATAGAAGGCTTCTTGCCACTGACGCACCATTCCCTGCCAACCGTTATTTAAGATCAAGGTCTTGACATTAATCCCATATTGTGCTAGTGTTCCCAACTCCTGCAAACACATTTGGAAACTGGCATCACCGCTAATACAGACTACTTCTTCGTCCGGGAATGCTACCTTTACACCCATAGCCGCAGGGACACCAAAACCCATTGTTCCTAAACCAGCGCTAGAAATCCAGCGTCTTGGTCCATTTTTGAGGAATTGGGCAGCCCACATTTGGTGTTGACCGACATCTGTGGTGTAGAATGCCTGGGGCGCTTGAGTGCCAACTTCGACAATTACCTCTTGGGGAGAAATGCTGTCAGCGTGATGGGGAACAATTAAAGGATAATCTTGTTTCCAACTGTTAATTAAGTTTAACCATTCTTGATTTTGGTTAGGTGTGGCTTTAGTATTTGCGTCTTGACATCGGCGTAATAAGTCTTTTAAGACGTTTTTAACATCACCAACAATGGGAACTTCGGGAACGCGGTTTTTACCGACTTCTGCGGGGTCAATATCAATGTGAATGACTTTGGCTAAAGAGGCAAATTCATCTAATTTACCTGTAACTCGGTCATCAAATCTCGCACCAACGCAAATTAATAAATCGCAATCTGTAACGGCAAAGTTAGCGTAAGCTGTACCGTGCATTCCCAACATTCCCAAGGACAGGGGATGGTGTTCGTCAAATGCACCGATACCCATTAAGGTAGTGGTGACGGGGAGATTAAATAATTCTGCCAGTTGTTTGATTTCGTCGTGAGCATTAGCAGCGATCGCTCCTCCCCCAACATACAACAATGGACGACGACTTTCTCGAATTAATTGAATAGCCGCATTAATTTGGCGGGGATTTCCCTTGACTGTGGGACGATAACCCGGTAACTTAATCGAACCCGGTGCGACAGGAACATAATCAAATTCCTCCAATGCCACATCTTTGGGAACATCAATTAAAACAGGCCCCGGTCTACCAGTGCTGGCAATGTGAAAAGCTTCAGCGACAATCCGCGCCATATCTTTGGCATCACGGACTACATAGGAATGCTTAACAATGGGTAAGGTAATTCCGTAAATATCTGTTTCTTGGAAGGCATCTGTACCAATTGCAGCGCGGGGTACTTGTCCCGTCACCACAATCATGGGAATAGAATCCATGTAGGCTGTAGCAATCCCTGTAACTAAATTGGTTGCCCCAGGACCGGAAGTACCAAAGCATACTCCCACTTTACCAGTAGCACGGGCGTAACCGTCGGCGGCGTGGGAAGCACCTTGTTCATGTCTAACTAAGATATGTTTGACCGTACCCCCAGCTTCTATTTTATAGAGGTCATCATAAATCGGTAGAATCGCGCCACCGGGATAACCAAAAATATGCTCAACACCATGACGGATGAGACTATCTATCAACGCGAAACCGCCAGATGCCCGTTTTGGTGAGGGAACTGACGAATTAGATACGGGAGACTGCTGATTATTTTCAGATTTTGGGAGACTGATTTGAGAAGACGAAACCACAGTTAACCTCAAAGTATAGCTAAAATTAACGCCTAGATTCTGTATTTAAAACTTCATTTTAATGTAAAAATTCTCACAATTGCAGAGAAAGCCGTATTTATTAGCATTAAGAACGGATCATAATTGTACAATTTCTAGATCACATCTTGCAATACCCGCCGAGTATTTTGCCATGTCCAAACACCAATAGCCCCGACAACTATACTCATTCCGAATAACACTGCCGACAATCCAAAGGCATTAACTAGCTTTGTCGTAATTAATAGAGGTGCTGTCAGAGCGATATTAATGGCATGATTTTGAAAGCCAAAGACTTTACCGTGCATTTCTGATGGTGCTTGTTGTTGAATTAAAGTTTGCATTGGCACGTTGACAAAAGCTGCACCCACACCCAAGAAAATACAAAGTCCTAATGCTAAGGGTTGGTTATCAATAAAAATGAATAAACCCAAGGAAAACGCCATGATTAAAAATCCGATTAAAGGCAAAGGTTTATTGTATAATCTATGTCCAAAATTGCCCAGAATAGCCGCACCTATCACCATACCTACCCCCGCCGCAGCGACGAAAGAACTAAATTCTTCTGGAGCTAAATGTAACCTTGCTGCCATACCAATGGCTAATTCTATCAGGGCGGCAAATACGCAGTATAAGGTGACAATTTGCAGCATAGCATTCCACACCAGCCGATTTTGTCTGAGATAGCGCAGTCCTAGCACAAATTCCGCCCAGGGATTAATTGCGGGTGCGGTTTTGTCAATGTGTCTATGTTCTCGAAACTGAATTGGCATCATAATCACGGCAGAAATCAGGTACAAGCAGCCGACAACCAATTCTTTGCCAAAACCTTTATTAAAGATTTCAAACCAGTTTAACATCGGAGTAGCCACTGCATTACCAATAATTAATGCTGCCATCATGGTGCTACTAAATAGGGCATTAGCAGCCATTAAACCTTCCTTTCTTACCAACAAGGGAATTGACGCTTGTTCCGCTGGGGCAAAAAACTGGGTAACGGTGGAGATACCAAAGGTGAAGAATAAAAGTATCCCAAATTGTCGTGGCAGGAAGGGAATTAACACCATGAATATTCCCCGCACCACATCTGAACCTACCATAATCAGTTTTTTTGGTACACGGTCAACGATAACACCACCAGCAGAGCCAAACAATATTGCTGGTACGGTAAATGCCATGTATAAATAGAAGCGTGCATCACCGTTTATCTCATTACTGGGTAGGTAGAGTTTGAGTAAGGCAATCATTAACACAAAGAATACCTTATCAGCTAATTGGGAAATCAGTTGACCAATCCATAGGAGCATAAAACCCCGGTTTTTAAGCAGTCCGGTAAAACCGTTATTAATAGCAGTAGGTTCAGGAGGAAGCATTAGATAGTTGGGAATGGGGGATAAATAATCACTATTTCTTGTTATAACGTTCTAATAGGAAATTGAGAAATTCGGATGCACTGAGGTATTGTTTAGGTGGAGAGAAGCCAACGGATGGATTTGTCCACTGTCCTTGGACAGATTGAGGTGACTGCCACATTGATAAATGGTCAACTGCTGGCTCGGCGTAAAAGTTGTTTTCTCCCGTACCGAGGTAAGCTGAGGTCCAATGGGTGTAATGATCATGACTTAAACGATGTATGGGGAAATTGCCCCCTAGAGGGACTCCCCAACCATCAATAGCAATGAAGGCTTGAACATGACCTCCCCAAAGTTGCCATGCTGTGGCTGCACCTATACCGCCAATGACACCAGCACTAAAGCATAAGAATATAACAGGCGATTCTAGCTTATTACCGAGGCGATCGCACAAAAAATGTAAAATATGAAATGTTGATAAAGTTAAATAACCCTGTTCAGGATAAACCAGTATATCTATGGATTTTTCACCAGCTTGATTTAAGCACCCTTGGATAAAGCTTTTAGTTAATTCTGGTGCATGGATTCCCGGACAAATGATAATGGGCATTTAGTTTTTACTTTGGTATTTGTGACAGTTTTAAAATGAAAATTAAACGCAGATGCACGCGGATAAACGCGGATAAATAAAGATGATAATTATTCGGTTTAGCTTTACGGATCATTGGTATTATTCGTAAATAATTAGTTTATAACAATTGGCAAGTTTTTCTTAATTATGCTAACTCACAATTTATTAAATCTTCCTCTCATGGGTTGCGGAACTTGGGCTTGGGGAAATCAACTGCTCTGGGGATACGATGAAAGTATGGATAACCAGTTACAAGAGGTGTTTAATCTCTGTGTGAACAATGGCATCACATTATTTGATACGGGTGATTCCTACGGTACAGGTAAATTAAAGGGACGCAGTGAGTTACTTTTAGGGAAATTTGCCCAAGCATATCAAGGTTTAAATCAAGAGAATATTTGCATTGCTACTAAGTTAGCCGCATACCCTTGGAGATGGACTAGAAATTCAATTATATCAGCTTGTAATGCTTCGGCAAAAAGATTAGGACGCAATGTTGATTTGGTGCAAATGCATTGGTCTACTGCTAATTATGCACCTTGGCAAGAGGTGGGTTTATTAGATGGTTTGGGTGATTTGTATGAACAGGGTTTGGTAAAGGGCGTGGGTTTATCTAATTATGGAACTAAAAGACTTTTATGGGTGCATAAAAGATTTCAGGAAAGAGGTATACCGATTAAAACTTTGCAGGTGCAATATTCACTTTTATCTACTTATCCGGTGACGGAATTAGGTTTAAAAGATGTTTGTGATGAGTTAGGAATTACATTAATTGCTTATAGTCCTTTAGGGTTGGGTTTATTAACCGGAAAGTTTTCGGAAAATGGCAGTTTTCCCAAAGGTATTCGGGGATTTTTATGTAAGCAGTTGTTACCAGGAATGAAGCCGCTTTTAGGTTGTTTACAGGAAATAGCAAATACCAGAAATAAAACTATGTCTCAAGTGGCTATTAATTGGTGTATTAGTAAAGGCACAATTCCCATTCCTGGGGCTAAAAGTCTGGGACAAGCACAGGAGAATATTGGGGCTTTGGGTTGGTTTTTGAGTGATGGTGAGGTGATAGAGTTGGATAATGCTACGGATAGGGTGGAGAAGAAAATGGTGCAGAATATTTTTCAGACAAGATGAAATTTCTTATAAATTGTGCAACACATATAATATATATATGTTACACAATAATATAAAAACAGTATAGGACTCACGCATCAGTCACAGAATAACGAACCACAGAGGCACAGAGGTCACAGAGAAATGGGAGTTTGAGAGGTATTTCGCGTAAGTCATAATTCATTTCAATCTATTTGGGTATCCAAATAAGTTTTCCTTTCTGACCAGGATAAGCAGATCCTTCTTTCATGCGCCACTCGAAATATACTTCAACTGGTATGTTCAGGTTTTTTGAGAGATGTAGAGTATTCCGCCATGCTAGATTTGCTTCTACTCCTTGGATCGAAATATCTATCTCTCGTAAGTAGTGGAAACCAGGGTCATTGCTCTCTCCCTTGACAACCCTTGCCAAACTAAGTTTTATTAGAGCTTCTGAAGATAAACCTTGTTTCCATGCAAGTATATGTGCCTCATCAAGTATTTTACTCCAGTTTGGCTGACGAATTTCCTTACCACCAATAACAGATCGAATAACCCTCGTATGGCGTAAATTACTAGATGCTTCAGGATCAAGAACTAGATATTTTTCGCTCTCCTCTGATTTTTGTGTCTCTATATCACCCGATTGCTGAGGCTTTTGACGTGCTTCATATTCACTCAACAGTCGCTCAATGACAGTAACAGGGGTGTCTTCAAAGGGAATAGCTATAGCTTGGAGTCTTTGGTAGATAAGATCAGGTATTCTAATGACTGGCATCATATTTATGATATCTAATTTTTCTATATATTTGTAACATATATATAGAAATGATGTCAATAGGAATCGCGTAATTAGAAAAATAAGTATTTTATACGTATTGCAAGCTTTTTTGTGTAATTTATTACTTCTACAGAAATTACCACTAATCATTCTCGCGTGAAGAGATGTAATTTATAGTTCAATACAATTCAGTTAAGAATTTGTTCTTCTATTTTCTCTGTGTCCTCTGTGCCTCTGTGGTTCGTTTTAAAAAAGAGTTTTAGGCTTAACTGAACCCTGAAAAATTACGACAACTCACCTTAAAACAAGAAAATTCCAGATAATTTCTGCGCGTGTTGCTTTAGTTAAAAATGCAGTTTCTTTATTAGCATATTTAGGAAACTTACTTTTAAGAAATGGTGTAGTTACCTTAGTATCAAGCACTCTTGCAGAATATCCATTGATAAATTTAGCCATGTGTAACCTAATATCTTGCTTAGGTTTAATTATTTTCTTGAGTAGGGTGGTAATAATTACCTGAATTAAAGATTTATCGGTTTCTATTTTTTGAATAAAAATATCTACACAGTTTTTTATTTCTTGATCAAATTCTGTAAATGATTGATTTTCAACTAATTCAATTGCTTGCTGATAGGATTTTTCTAGTCTTTCTATTTCTTGATTATAATCATATTTCATATAAATAATTCCTGTTGTTGAGAATCAGATTCTTCCATACGGTTATTAGCTAAGTTTACATAATCAGGATTGATTTCAATTCCTAAATAATTTCTATTTAAATTTCTAGCTGCTATACAAGTTGTACCACTACCACAAAAAGGATCAAGGACAAAATCACCTTCTTGAGTTAATAATTTAATCAATTCTTGAATAATATACATCGGATAAACTGCTGGACGATGATTATTTTTAGTAATCTCTACAGGACTTTAAATGATGTCCTTTTTCATCGTGTTCCCCAAAATTCTAATAATAGTAAAACCATTATTTTTGATTTGGTTATTTCTTCCTCCATCTTGTCCACCATTTCCATAATTACGTTGCTGAAAATATGGTGGTGAAGTAATGATTAAATCAAAAGTATCATTTTCTATTTGTTTGAGTACAGATAAATTATCCCCAAGAATAATTTTATTTTTGAGGTCTGATATTGCTCGTAATTTCATGTGACTTTATGCAATTTAAATTTAATCTCTAATTATGTATTTCAGTGTAACAGGCTTTGTATTTTTTAAAACATTCTCTCAATAAAATTTAATAATTTAACTTTTCAAGCATCAATCACACGCACATAAGCACTACATCAGAAAAACGTGATATTTTGAGTATAATGTAAGTTACAGGTTAAATACTCAATATTCAAGAATACTATAAAATTAGCAATGCTAGAAAAATCAAGATTATCTTTCCCAACAATTCCCAAACCTAGTTATCAACCCCAAAGCCAAGATACAGCAATAGAAGCTGATATTTATTTCTTTCAAAAATGGCGACAATTATCATTAAAACAACGCATAGAAAGATTTATTAGCCATGAACGAGGAGTTAAAAAACTATGTCTGATAGGAATTAAATCTCGAAATCGCAATTCAACTATACAGGAAATTCGTAATTTATTTACCCGTGCTGTATTAGGAGAAAAATTTACTCCTGATTTTCAACCAAAAGGTATTAAGGAAAATATGTGGATTCAAGATTCAATTTCTTTAGCAGGAGAACTACATCAACTTTTTGAGTCAATTAATATTGATTATTATGTAAGTAGAGGTGTTGCTAGTTCTATTCATGGAGAACCACGTTCTACTCGTGATTTAGATTTGGTGGTAGAAGTTAAACCAAATCAAATAGATTTGCTGGTAAAAACTTTAGAAGCATTTGGATATTATTGTCCAGTAGGTGCGGTAGAAGATTTGCAAAGAGGTTTGGGAAATATGTTGAATATTACCCATACAGAAACTATTGCTAATGCTGATATTTATATTACTGATAATTCACCTTTTGCAATATCTCAAATGCACCGAAGAATATTAGTTGATTTAGATGGAATTCCTGCTTTTTGGATAGCTTCAGCAGAAGATATTATTTTACAAAAATTGCGCTGGGGAAAGGGAAGTAAATCAGAAAAACAATGGCGTGATGCTTTGGGGATAATTAAGTTACAAGCAGAAACTTTGGATTATGGTTATTTAATAGAATGGGCAGAAAATTTAGATTTAGTTGCTGATTTGAGTGAGGTATTAACTCAAGCTGGAATATGAAATTAATATGAAAATTACTCATGTTGGAAAACCCAATCTTTCTAAAAAATCAATAATTTTATGTTGATCACCCCCATAATTTGCTAAACTCCAAATTTAGAAAAGCAAACAAAAATCTGAGTATTGGGAATTGAGAGAGGTTCGCAAAGTGGTGGAAAGTGGAGATATAGAAAAAATTCATCCCCAGGATTTTTCATGGCGGTTTTGGCCTGTTGTGCCAATTTATCCTTATGGTCAACGGCGCACTATCCGTAAAGAAGTTATTAAAGATACTATCTGGACTTTTGATCAATTACAGGGAATTTTCTATGTAGTTGTGCCAATCCGCATGACTGTAGTTAAGCTGGAACAGGGCGGTTTGCTGGTTTATGCACCTGTCGCACCGACTGGAGAATGTGTCCGGTTGCTGAATGAGTTGGTGGCAGAATACGGTGATGTTAAGTATATTATTTTGCCTACGATATCGGGAATAGAACATAAGGTTTTTGTTGGTCCTTTTGCGCGACGCTTTCCCGCTGCACAGGTTTTTGTTTCCCCTGGACAATGGAGTTTTCCCGTAAATTTGCCTTTAAGTTGGTTGGGTTTACCTGGTAAACGGACTCACATACTGCCTGAAAATAGCCAGGAAGCTCCTTTTGCTGAGGATTTTGATTATGCAACCCTCGGACCGATTGATTTGGGGTTGGGTAAGTTTGCAGAGGTGGCTTTTTTCCATAAGCGATCGCACACTCTCTTACTTACAGATACCATAGTTTCAGTACCAGCAGAGCCACCAGCAATTGTTCAACTTGACCCCTACCCCCTACTCTACCACGCCAAGGATAAAGCCTTTGACATCGTTGCAGATACGTCAGCAAATCGCCGTAAAGGGTGGCAGCGAATCACATTATTTTCCTTATATTTTAGCCCCAGTGTGTTAGAAGTACCTACATGGAGTGAAGTATGGCATGATGCCCAAACAGCCCCAGAACGTTCGCGCAAAGCCTATTTTGGGTTTTTCCCCTTCCAATGGCAGGAAAATTGGCAAGAATCATTTAATATTCTGCAAGGAAATGGGCGGATATTTGTTGCCCCAATTTTACAAAGTTTGATTCTCAATCGCGCCCCCCAGGAAACTATAAATTGGGCTGATAAAGTTGCTAGTTGGGATTTTCAATGGATTATTCCCTGTCATTTTGATGCCCCAATTAAAGCCACACCGCAGCAATTTCGGCAAGCATTTACGTTTTTAGAAAAATGTAGTTTATTTAGTAGTAATTATTCTTTACCGGAGGATGATTTTAAGTTATTGAGAAATATTGATTCAGGGTTAAATAAGTTGGGTATTGTCCCACCTGCAAGGGAGAAGGTGTAGAATTTAGGGTATTATTCAAGTTTCTAAATTCAACAAGTTCCTGAAAAACTTAGTTAAATTTTGAATTGCTGGAATTTGAGCTTCTGTTTCAGGACTAATCCAACTGTTATCACTAATACTTGTTTGATTAGTTTTACCTGGTTTTAGAACACTTACGACTGTAGCAATTGTCGCCTTTTCTTGGTCAAAAGGTTTCCATTTTAAAGGCTTTTTCTTCCTCTCTTCTTCAGAAAATTTATCTACATACTCTCTTGCTCTTTGCATATATTCAGGATAAACCAAATCACCACAGTCAGATATCAAAGTATCTAAAACTCCTTGTTGAGAATTATCTGGTAATATATAAATTCCTAATTTTGGTGAACCTCCTATGATATTACCAGTTGCATTGACTGTAATAGGAAAATTAGGAAAATATTTTTTTAAACCATGATGATATTTTTCTGCAACTTTGTTAGGTGTATCGTCATCAGCATCAGCTACAATTGCAAAAGCTAAAAAAGTAGAATAATCAATATCAGATAATTTATCATTCAAATTAGTAATTAAATTACTTCCTTCACCTGCATATAAAGCGATTGATAAAGTCTCTGTATACAAAATTGCAGGCATATCAAGTCTTACATATAACTTTCCCCCTTTAGGGTAATTAGGGATAAATTTCCGCCAAAAAGGATCTAGTTCTGATATCTTCCCATCAAATTTAGAAAAGCCTAATAATTTACACAAAATCTTGGAGATAAAAGCCTGATCATGATTCCCCTCAACACCAATTAAAACATATTGCCGACTCACCAACGCACCTCCTGACCTAATTCTTCTCTTAACCGTCTTAATCTATGTCCATCATGTCTAACTACTTTTGTTTTTCCTTCCTTTGGTTCTAAGCGATAAAGCACTAAATCTGAATCTGATTCAGTAACTCCTAATAAAGCATCAACAGCTTCAAGACTATGGGTAGTTGCAAATAGTTGAACATCCATCTCTGTACACCATTTAACTAACCATTGAAAAGAATTTTGTAGTGCTTCTGTGTGAATTGTTGAATCTAATTCATCAATTAAGAGAATACCACCTTTAGCACTAGCTAGTTTAAGAGCTATATGTAATAAACGACGGATACCATCACCAAAAGTGCTAACTGGTGCAAGTCCTAGTTTTTTATGTTGAATATATATACTAAATGTAGATGTAGATTGTGGCGGTAATAGAATTTCTATATCCGAGATATTGTTATCTATTTTTTGAAGTAACTCCAGTACATCTGCTTGAAAGTTTTTAAATCTTGCCTCTGAAAATAACCGAAATGGTGATTCAAAACGGTGAGATACAGGTGTAACTATAGATGTACATAAGCTTAAACCTGGCTCTCTTTTTCTAGATGGCCTAGCTAAAACTTCATTTTCCCATAACTGGAAAGTTTCTATGAAATGAGGAGTATTATCAAACAAATGTAATTGTTTTGTATATACTTCTATTTTAAAATCAATTCCTTTTCTTAATCCTGTTGCATCATCATGATCAATTTCATCATCTGTAATATCAATAGAATTACTTCTTCTTTTGTTTGTAGACAGGGATATTCCCTCTATCTGCTCATAACTAGCTTTTAATTGTTTAATAAAATAAGCACCATCACTAGATATAAGAATAGTTGGTTTATTAATTTCTGGATTTATAAGTTCAGTATAGCGTGTAAATAACCATTTTAAAGCATCTATTGGAGGAATACGATCTTGTCTACTTTCTGCGTCTCTTTGAAGTGCTGTACTAAACCATTCTCTAATATCCAGTGGATGACAGTAAACAGATAATGCTTCTAGAACACTGGTTTTACCTGAATTGTTAATACCAACAAGCAGGTTAATACGTCCGAGATCCCTTAGTTCTAAGTCTCGAAGTCCTCTAAATTGGTGAATTGTGACGTTTTCTAAATTGCTCATAGGCTTATTTTAGCTCAAGCTGTATACCATAGATTATTTTTCTGAAAGCTGTCAATACATAACATACCATATTGATAATGTAAATAGAGTCATCTACCATTTATTTTATCGTGAATAAATCTGATATATTAGATGTGAATAATGATGATTATTTGATTAGATCATATCTCATTAATTACTCTGAAATTGAAGTTAATCATCAATGTCAAATCTTACTGATCCAAAAAATCAATCCCGCGTTATCGTCATTGGTGCGGGTATAGGTGGACTTACAGCCGGAGCATTATTAGCACATAGAGGTTATAATGTCTTAATTCTTGACCAAGCAATTGTTCCTGGTGGTTGCGCTTCCACCTTCAAACGTCAAGGATTTACTTTTGATGTTGGTGCGACGCAAGTAGCGGGTTTAGAACCTGGGGGAATTCATCACCGCATTTTCTCAGAATTAAATATAGAATTACCCGCTGCGACACCTTGCGACCCAGCTTGTGCTGTATTTCTTCCGGGAGAATCTACACCCATTAATGTTTGGCGTGATTCTCAAAAATGGCAAGCAGAACGTCAAAAACAGTTTCCCGGAAGTGAACCTTTTTGGCAATTATTAACCACTTTATTTAATGCTAGTTGGGAATTTCAAGGACGTGATCCGGTTTTACCACCCCGGAATTTATGGGACTTAGGACAATTAATTAAAGCTGTCCGTCCGAGGACATTTATTACTGCACCTTTCACTTTATTCACTGTGGGGGATGCTTTACGATTATGTGGTTTAGGAAATGATCAAAGACTGCGGACATTTTTAGATTTACAACTGAAATTATATTCTCAAGTTAGTGCGGAAGAAACGGCTTTACTTTATGCAGCTACAGCTTTGAGTGTATCCCAATTACCTCAAGGGCTATTTCATCTGCAAGGGAGTATGCAAGTTTTGAGCGATCGCTTGGTAGAATCTTTAGAACGAGATGGTGGTAAGCTATTAATGCGTCACAATGTTGAAAAAATCCAAGTTGTCCATAACCAAGCCAACGCCGTCATCATTAAAAATCAGAAAACCGGGAAAACTTGGACAGAATCAGCAGATCATATAGTTGCTAACGTCACCGTTCAAAACTTGGTTCAATTATTAGGAGAAAATGCCCCTTCTGGATATAAACAAAGGGTTGAAAAACTCCCACCAGCTTCCGGTGCTTATGTGATTTATTTGGGTGTAGATAAAAGTGCAATTCCTCCTAATTGTCCACCACATTTACAATTTCTATATGATGTAAATAAACCTATTGGCGAAAATAATTCCTTATTTGTATCTGTGAGTCATGAAGGAGATGGTCGCGCACCATTAGGAAAAGCCACCATTATCGCTTCTTCTTTTGTTGATTTTATCCCCTGGTGGGAAACTCAAAATTATGAAGAGTTAAAACAAAAATTTACTCAAGATGCGATATCCAAACTTTCTGAATATTTCTATTTGAAACCAGAAACTATTATTCATGTAGAAGCTGCCACACCTCGTACCTTCGCTCATTATACAGGTAGAGAATCAGGTATTGTTGGTGGTATTGGTCAAAGAATTCCCACCTTTGGACCCTTTGGTTTTGCTAATCGAACACCTATTCGTAATTTGTGGTTGGTTGGTGATTCTACTCATCCTGGAGAAGGGACTGCGGGCGTTAGTTATTCAGCTTTAACGGTAGTTAGGCAAATTCAAAGTCAAAATTAGCAAGACAATTGAGGGCGGGGCATTGGTGTCAACTTAGCCCTGTTTTGTCACTCTCGGAAAACAATAATCGAATCCATCTTTTGTAACTCTTATTTCATCAAGGTTTGGCGGTTTTTTATGTATCAAAAAATAAAATTGTTGCATAAAACGTCAAAACCAAAGCCCCGTAAACCTTTCAGGTATTGTATTTTCCAAATCTGACAGAACAGGGCTAAAGTAAGTAGTGAGACAGAATTAATTACACAATGTCATTGCGTTAGCGTTGCGTAGCGTTAGCCATATGGAACGAAGTGAAATCAAGCAATCGCCAGGGTTGTGATTGCTTCCCTTCGCTCGCAATGACTGTAAATATTTTTGTCCAATTACTTAAACTGGGGATTTTTAGTCATCTTCAGATGACTTTTGCTATGAGACTGGGAATATGGCTAACGCCACGCTACGCTATCATTCCCAGGTGGGCTATGGGTTTTACGTTAAGTTGACACCAATGAGGGCGGGGAGACCCCAACCCTACAATCTGTCACCACAAAATTAAAGAGAGATTACATTTGTATAAACTGGCGGAAAGTCTGGCATCATAGGCGTAAAACTTGGTGAGGGGTGTTACCCTAATGATAAAGTTGCCAAAATATTCATCTAATCGTCAACTTTCTCCGTGAGACGCTAGGCAAACAGCGAGTATCAATGTTGAAAAAACTACAGAAAACACAAATTTATCTACTTGCTGGTGCTGGACTATGTGCCTTTTTAGCCGGGGCAATGGTATCAGCCCCCCAAGCCAGCAAAACCGTCAGTCAATGGTTGAACTTGGGTCAGCGTAAGCCGGAAAAACTATCTGAGGCTGCAAAAGTTAAGTCAGTTGTCTTTTCGCTATTGTCTCAATCTGTACCAGAAAGATTAACAAAACTCACGGAAATTGCTGAAAAAGGCAGTTCCCCAGATCGGGAACGCGCCCGTTATCTACTCTCTTGTGATTATGTAGAAACTTCCCAAGGCAAAAAAGCCCTGAGTCTATTGACAGGACTGGAAAAAGATTATCCTGTATTAGCACCTTATATTTTACTTAAACAAGCCCAGGCTCATGATATTTTAGGTGCAGATAAGCAAGCTTCCGATTTGCGCCGCAAGGTGGTAAAAGAATATGGCAAAGAAGCAGCCGTAGTCAAGGCTATATATGCGATCGCCCAACCAAAATTATCAGATCAAGCGATCGCTCAATTTCCCTCCCATCCCCTCACCTGGGAAATTATCCGCAAACGGTTAAACGATAATCCAAATCAACCCAAATTACAATTAATCTTGGCTCAATACGCCGCAGACGAGCCGGGGATTGTGGGCGTATTAGATCAATTGGTAAAACAGCCACAACTCAAACCCACAGATTGGGAACTCATCGGTTCAGTCTACTGGGATAACAATGAGTTTACCAAAGCTAAAAATGCTTACATTCAAGCCCCAAAAACAGCCATTAGCCTCTATCGTATCGCCAGAGGATTACAATTAAATAAAGAGCAAGATCAAGCCATTGTAGTTTATAAACAACTATTACAAAAATTTCCCACCGCCAAAGAAACAGCAACCGCCCTATCAAGATTAGCCGATATTGCTAAAGGTAAAGATGCCATTATCTATCTTGACCAAATAATTAGTAATTTTCCCGATCAAGCACCTCCAGCATTAGTTAAAAAAGCCAAACTTTTAGAATCTCTCAAAGATAATAAATCAGCTAATACGACAGAGAAATTATTGCTAGGAAAATATAGCAGCACCGATGAAGCCGCAGAATTTCGCTGGAAAATCGCCCAAAATAAAGCCAAAAACAATGATTATTTAGGAGCATGGCAATGGGCGCAACCAATTACTATTAATAACAAAACTAGCATTTTAGCTCCTAGAGCCGGATTTTGGGTGGGCAAATGGGCAACAATACTAGGCAAACAACAGGAAGCTATTACTGCTTATAAATCTGTAATTAGTGAATTTCCTCAATCTTATTATGCCTGGCGTTCTGCCAGTATTTTGGGTTTAAATGTGGGGAATTTTAATACTTTGCGCGTGATGAATCCGGCAATTATTCCCCCCCAACGTCCTGTTCCTCCCGCCGGTTCTCAGACTTTCCATGAATTGTATTTACTAGGACAAGATCGTGATGCTTGGTGGCAATGGGAAACAGAATTTAAAAATAAAAAACAGCCTAGTGTTGCTGAACAGTTTACCGAAGGGTTGATGAGATTAACTAAGGGTGAATATCTCATTGGTATTGACAAAATCGCTAAATTGGAAGACCGAGAAACCCCCACTGAAAAAGCCGAATATGCAGCTTTAAGTCAACAACCCATCTACTGGCAAGCCCGTTATCCTTTTCCTTATTTTCAAGAAATTGAAAAATGGTCTACTTCCCGTCAACTTAATCCTCTGTTAGTTACAGCTTTAATGCGGCAAGAATCCCGCTTTCAATCCAAAATTAAATCCCCCGTCGGTGCAACAGGTTTAATGCAAGTTATGCCCAGTACAGGGGCATGGATAGCCCCACAAATCGGGTTAGATTTCAAAAAACTCAACCTAGAAAATCCTAACGATAATATTATGTTGGGGACTTGGTATTTAGATCATACTCATCAACAGTATGGCAATAATTCCATGTTAGCGATCGCTAGTTATAATGCCGGACCCGGCAACGTCGCCAAATGGCTACAAACCATACCCAAACAAGATCCCGATGAATTTGTCGAAGAAATTCCTTTTGACGAAACAAGAAATTACGTCCGCCAAGTTTTTGGCAACTACTGGAATTATCTCAGACTTTATAACCCAGAAGTGTCTGCCATAGTCAGCAAATATTCAGCAACACACCCACAATTACCAGCAAATTAATGAACCCGTAGGGGCGCAGGGCCTGCGCCCTTAATCAATTTAATAATATTCAATCCGATGTCAAATTCATTTTTTAGCCTAAACTAGATAACGAGGAACTTAGATAAAACACAAATCAGATTAGGTCATCTTCTATGATTGCAACTCCCAGCTATAACTATCTTTCCCCCACAGAATATCTCCAAGGGGAAGAAACCAGCCCTATCAAGCATGAATACAGAGACGGAGACGTTTACGCAATGGCAGGGGCTAGTAATACTCATGTAGTTATTACGCTCAATATTGCTTCAATGCTGAGAAATCATCTACGTGGTAGTGGATGTCAAGCCTACATTGCCGATACTAAAGCACACATTGAATCAATTAATACTTATTACTATCCCGATGTCATAGTCAGTTGTGACCAAAAAGATAAAGCCTTTCATAACTTTTTGGGTTATCCCTGTTTAATTATCGAAGTCCTATCTCCCACCACAGAAGCATTTGACAGAGGTGATAAATTTGCTGATTATCGCCACTTAGAATCACTTCAAGAATATGTATTAGTAAGTCAAACGCGAAGAAATGTAGAAATTTTCCGTCGTAATTCCGAGGGACAATGGGTATTTTATAGTTATGGACAGGGAGAAAATGTGCATTTAGCCAGTGTAGATTTTCACTGTCCTATAGAAGATGTCTATGAAGACGTGAATTTTGAATTCCCTGCTGTAGAAAATTCGCCCAAACCCTGACTGGGCGCAGACCCTGCGCCCCTACTGACTGTGATTTTACCCCCATGTAGTTCTAATAGCTACTACAATTGTTTACCGCACCTTTTACAAAATTCGGCATCTGCATCATGAAAAGCTAAACCGCACCCTTGACAAACAGTTTCCACTTGATTTGCCGTTTTTACCAATCGTCTAATTAAGTCACCAATCTGCCAAGGAATCAGAGCCACGCCTGTTAAAATCATCAATACCGTTAGTAAGCGCCCTAACTCAGAAATTGGTATCACATCACCAAATCCCACGGTTGTCATTGTCACAACTGAGAAATAAAAAGCATCTAAAAAAGTATCAAAATTCTGGGGATTAACTGGATGTTCAACTTGATAAATTAACCCAGAAAAAATAAAAACTATCGCAAATAAAGTAAATAATATTCTCGCAAAAATTACACTATCTTGATTACTGATACTACCAATTAGAAACTTTTTATCAATAAATCTCAGCAAACGCAATATTCTAAACCAACGTAATAGCCGGATAAAACTAGTATTTACTAATCCTATACAAGATGGCAAAATTGAGATTAAATCAATAATTGCATAAAAACTCAGAATATATTTAATTCTATCTTTTGTACTCCATAAGCGCAGTAAATATTCTCCAGCAAAAATTATTAATACACAATTATCTAATACTCTTAACTCCCAGCGAGCCTCTTGAGAAAGATCATAAGTTTCCGCCACGAAAATTCCTGATGATACTAAAACCAACAGAGAAATAGCTACACTAATTACCTTACCTATAGGAGTTTCTATGTCTGTTAAGTAAAAATCTATTTTCTCTCGGTTTAGCACCATCTTTTCCAAAATTCAACATTAAAAATCAAAAGGTTACAAAATTTTTACCAATTAAGAATTAAAATTTTAACCCAACTCCACCTTGTAAAGATAAAGCTGTACCACCAGTATTTCGGTAGGCATCAAAGGCAATAATAGCATTACCAAAAATCACAGTATTACTATTAGGAATAACATAGTCAATTCCCGGTTGCAGAGCAAAGCTAATTTTATTACCAACAGGGGAAGGCGTATCACCACTAGTTAAGACTAAACCAGCACCTAAATAAGCATCAGTTTGCCAGTTGAGGGGGATGTCATAGGAAACAGTCGGAACTACTGCTGTTCCCCTACCAATTAAAGCTTGAGTTCGGAAAGAGATGGGTGTTTCTAGTAATTTGTAGCGAAAAGCCAGGACTCCGCCCAATTGAGTACCATCTGTCAACCCCACAGTCGGACCAATACCAACATAACTGCCATAAGCTACTTGTGCCTGTGCTGGTTGAGAGTTTACCACTAAACTCACAACTGTTCCGATTCCGATTATCCCAAGCCAATATTGAAAACGTTTCATTAGCCTACTCCTGACACACTCTGAATTTAATATAACTTAGGTAAGAGGTTTACTGAAAATCTTATTCTTGTCAGAGGGTGTTTTAAAAGTCCCTGATGATGTACCAAATATTTATTACCCCCCTTAATCCCCCCTTATCAAGGCTACGGTGTACACACATCCTTACCCAAAGCGAGTTTTCTACAACGAGAAAGAATCTATTGAAAATCCAGTTCCCCTCTCGAAGAGCGGGGAGGGGTTTTATGGTAACCAACAGGAAATTTCCGACTTGTGTGTACACCGTAGTTCATAATGGGAGGGTTAAGTGGGGTATAACTGTGCTAAAAATCACAGAATAATACTTTTCAAACATCCTTTCATGTGATTATGGACAACGGGAATTTAGTCCACCTTGAGTACAAATAAATGCCAATTGTTGCGGATCTAAATTTTTAGCTTGACTGAAATCTACTCCTTTAATTGAGGCACTTTGAGAACCAATATCAGGTGTTTCCACAAACTGATCTGCTAGATTTTGTTTACCAACAAAGAGAATTGTGCCTTGAAAATCTGCTCCAGCGACATTTGCTCCTCGTAAGTCAGCACGACTTAAATCAGCACTTCGCAAATTAGCGTTTTCTAAGTTAGTCGAGCGTAAACTAGCGCCAGTGAGTCGAGTAGCACTTAAGTTAGCATGACTGAGATTAGCATAATCTAAATAGCTTTCCGATAAATCTGCACCTTGCCAGTCCGTTTTAGTTAAATTCGCGTAGGCTAATTGTGTACCAATGGCAGAAACCCGGACTAAATTGGCGGCATATAAATTTGCTTCTGTTAAGTTAGCGTTGCTTAAATCTGCATTTGTAAGGCTGGCATTTTCTAAAATTGCATTTCGTAAATCTGTACCTACTAACTGGGTACTACTGAGATTAGTCCCAAATAAACGGGTGTATGATAAGTTGGCTTTGTTAAGATTAGCCCTACTTAAATCACTACGACTCATGGAAACCCGACTCAAGTTGGTATTACTTAAGTTAGCTCGCTTTAGTTGAGTGTTATTTAAATCAGCGATCGCATCATCATAAGTATCCCAACGTCCATCTTCACCCACGCTGCGAAAACGGCTACCTTGGAAGTTAGCTTGGTTAAGATTTGCTGATTTCAAGACAATTCCTGATAAATCAACGTTGTTTAATACCAAGTTAAATAAGGGCTTTTCTCCAGATGCTTGAGAACCTAATTGAGCATTACTCAAGTCAATCTTGTTAGTTTCGCCACTATAGATAGCCAGAATTTTATTAATTACCTGCTGGGTGAGAATTAGCTGATTTTGTCTAATTTCCCCATTGGGACTTTTACCCACAGATGCTAGTTCTCCAGCGAGAAACTGATTCATGCGGTTTAATTCAGGAATGGCTTTAAAACCAGCATTAGTTAAGGCTTGTTGAATGGTATCCAGGGTTTTGGGGTCTGTTTCTTTAACCAATAAGTCAATTAATAATTTGATGGCTTGTTTATCATCAACACTACCCAAGGCTAAAATAACTCTTTGGCGGTCTTCGTTGGTAACACCGTTGTTGGGATTGAGTGCTTTGATGAGTTCAAGGAACTTTTGACTATTAGTTTGTTCGCTTCTCCGTTGGCTTTCTTGGGTTTGGATGTAGATTTGTGTACCTATTAAGGTTGATAACACAGCAATCATGCTAGTTAACCCTACTAAAAACAGGCTGATACTAGGATTATTTCTGGGGGAAGCAGGGGAAGGAGATTGTGAACTATCTACATTATTTTCGGTTATTGTTGAATGCTCCCCAGGAGGAATAACAGTGCTGGTTGCATCTATTGTATATGTCCCTGCAAGTTGATCATGGAAAGAGCGGGGACGCTTTTGGTTAGGACAGCCTTTTGATTCTGCTAAGATCATTAACATTGTTAAAGATGTAAACAGAGCCAAGTTGGGGAAAACAAAGCTGTAACGCCAAAGTAGATATGCGACGGAAACTGGGATTGTCCAACGTCCTAATCCTTCTCTAACTATGACTGCGCCTAAACCTGGGGCTGTTCCAGCTTCGTTTACGACTCGCACACCAAACCACCGTTTGGGAATGGTGCTGCCTGTTTTAGCCAGTAAATACAATTGCCACCCACAGAGGCTTGTGGGCAATAATAGGGCTAATGTCCACAGGATATTGGTCGGCCAGGCGACGTTGCGAATACCATAACTGATGGGTAATGCTAGTGGTCTAGCGATCGCTTTTTCTGTGACTACCAAGACAGGATTCAGCGGCACTCGCCGAATCTCACTACGAGAATTTACATATACGCCTAAACTATAAGGAACTAACCCACTGGCAATAAAGAGTGTTATTTCCACCGTCCAAGCTACAAAGCGCCTCGTTGCTAATGGTGTAATCTTAGATTTTTTCGGTTCTTTGGGGCGGCTAGACTGACTACTACTTTTGCCGATCATTGGATTCGCCATTGCATAATTACCTGTGATTTTTTTACGCCACCATTGGCATGACTCAAATAGGCTATTGCTTATTTTCCTTGTCCATTAGCAATAAAAAATTTGTATCCAAGATACACTAACACTGCCAAAACCGCCAGACTAATTACAGAAGCAACTAGAGCAAATACTGTTTGCAACATCCAAATGGTTATCAACATGACTATACCTGTCACTACCAGCTTTTTAATTGTTGATAAGCCATTAAACCAATTTCTGGACTTTTCTAAATATAACTTCCATTGAGTAACGCTAGTTACAGGTGTCTCTGTTTCTGATTGACGAGCATTTACACCGGCAGATTTGATTTCTGCTGCTAGGTTTTGGAGACGACGTTGTAAATCTTCTTCTGGTTGAGAGTTCATAAATTATAATGTCTAATTTTGGATGAGAATAATATGACCATAGATAATAATACTTTGGATTTAGTGGCTGGAGGATTAGCGATCGCTATTTTGATAGGGGGAATGTTGATGATGTTCACCACCATCTTCAGCACCAAAAAATAATTTTCTCCCAGGTAAATGAGGTATAAAACTAATGCTGGAACTCTGATTCCCACATTATCCCCCTTAATCCCCCTTACCAAAAGGGGAAACCGGAAAATTCTCTTCCTTACCAAGAGGAGGTTTAGCTATACCCTTAATAAAAATGTTACAATATGTTAAGAATTATATTAGCACAATGTGGCAGTATAGTATTGTATTGCTTATTGACTTTCCAGTAAATCTACTAGCTTAGATTATGCCTCACATTTCGGTGGTGATCCCAGTCTATAAAGCAGAAGACTGTTTGTAAGTTTTGTATAAGCGTTTTGCGGATTCATTAGAGACGATTACACAAGACTTTGAATTAATCTTAGTTGAGGATTGTGGGGGCGATCGCTCTTGGGATATAATTATTGAATTAGCTAACAGTGACTCACGGGTAAAAGGAATTCAATTTAGTCGGAATTTCGGTCAACATTATGGTATAACCGCAGGCTTAGACCATTGTGATGGTGACTGGGTTGTAGTTATGGATTGTGACTTGCAAGACAGGCCAGAAGAAATTCCCAGACTTTATGCCAAGGCTCAAGAAGGTTATGATGTTGTCTTAGCTAGGAGGGGAAAACGAAAAGATTCTCCCTTAAAACGAGTGACATCATGGCTATTTTACCAGATTTTCAATTATTTTACTGAACTGCAATATGATGGTGAAGTTGGCAATTTTCGGATAATATCTCGACAAGTTGCCCAGAGTTTTTGTCTAATGCGTGAACGACTGAGATTTTTTGGAGGTTTAGTAGATTGGATGGGATTTCCTACTGCTAGTATTGATGTTTTTCATGAAAAACGCTTTGCTGGGAAAAGTACCTATACCTTTGCTAAATTATGGAAATTAGCTAGTGAAACAATTATAGCTTATTCTGATAAACCCTTGAGATTAGCCATTAAACTAGGTTTTATCATTTCTAGTTTTGCTTTTATTTATGGACTTTATATACTTATTGAAGTTTTGGTTTATGGTGCAACTGTAACAGGTTGGAGTAGTATTATTGTTTCCCTATATTTTTTGGGAGGAATTATTATTTCTATTTTAGGAATTTTAGGCGTTTATTTGGGGAAAACTTTTGATGAAATCAAGAAAAGACCTTTATATTTAGTCAGAAATAAAACTAAAAATTTAGATTTTGATGAAAATGAAAACCGAAAATAAAATAACAATTTTTGCAATGACAGAAAAAAGTTATAGAGTTTTACAGAAACTATTAACCAAATTTAAACATAATATTGAAATAGTCATTGGTTCTCGTGACTCACAACTGCAAGAAGATTTCTACTCAGAAATAAAGTGTTTATGTGAAGATAATTATATTCATTTTGTCGACAGAAAAGACTTTGGAGAAATAACAACTCAATACGCAATAGCTGTATCTTGGCGATGGATTATTAATACGGATAATAGCAATTTGATTGTTTTTCATGACTCTTTACTTCCACGTTATCGAGGTTTTAACCCCTTAGTTTCTGCTTTAATTAATGGAGATAGCCAAGTAGGTGTTACAGCTTTATTTGCTACATCAGAATATGATAAAGGAGACATCATAGCTCAGTCTTTAAGTCAAATAGAATATCCAATTAAAATTCACGATGCAATTAAGAAAATTATTGAAAATTATGCAGAAATTTCTTTGTATGTAGTAGAAACAATTGTTAACAATAACAAGTTTTCAATTATTGTCCAAAATGAATATCAAGCTACCTATAGTTTATGGCGAGATGAAGAAGATTATAGAATTAATTGGAATCAGTCTTCTATTGAATTAAAAAGATTTATTGATGCTGTGGGTTATCCATATAAGGGCGCTGCTACAACACTAAATGGTGATTTAGTTAGAATTTTAGAAGCTGAAATAGTAAAAGATGTTGTAATTGAAAATCGTACACCCGGGAAAGTTATCTTCATAGAAAACTCACAGCCTATAGTTGTTTGTGGACAAGGATTGTTGAAAATACAAAAACTGATGGATGATAAAGAAAATAAATCTTTAATTCCTTTATCTAAGTTTAGATCAAGGTTTGGATAAATTAATTTATAAATCAATACCTTGTCCAAATTAGAAAAAGCCTTGATTTGTAGGTTGGGTTGAAGCATGAAACCCAACAAATGCGTTGGGTTGCGCTGTCGCTTAACCTAACAAACCAGGAAATGGACAAGGTATTGATAAATAGAAACACTTTTACCTATTCTTTCAATGAAAACTGACAAATTATTTTACGGAGATTCTCTAGAACAAAACGAGGCTGCTGACTGCTTAGAAAAATCGGCGTTGCTGAATCGAGGTATGAAATTCCCAAATTGAATCTTTAAAACTCAAACCTCAGTGCGTCTTTGCGCCTTTGCGTGAGACTAAAATTCATACCCTTAATCAGCAACGTCGAAAAATCCATCGCTCTTCCCTTTGATGATTAGTACCAGCGCAGGGGAAACGCATCTTATCAATAAGGACTATTTAATCTCAATAATGACTCAAACATTTGCATTAACGTCTACTTATTGACAATAATTTAAACCATCACGATGACTCTGAAAAAATCAATCAAACGATAAATACCGATTCTTTCGTTTATACACAAAAATGGTGTTCTGTCAATAAAATTTAGATGCGTTTCCCCTGAGTACCAGCGCGGACAGCACTAAAATCTACGCTATATCTAGCAATGCGTAAAGTTGAACTTGTATCTACTCTCAATATTCATGAAAAGGAAGTAAAACAGATTCTAAATCCCCACCAGTCCACAAAATTATCTACAATGGAATCAACTCTAGCGGTACTTGGACAACGAGTTGAATGACAAATTAGTGCAAAGTAGAATCTGATACAAGCAAAACGAACATAATATTTTTTCCACTGTAAAAGTTTAAATCTCACCCGTGTTTAGTATACATCAATCATGACTTTTTAAACGCCCTCTTAGTTAAAAAATCAATAAGCATTAGCTTTACTCAACTATCTGTACATTCTGAAAAATGATGAAACTCACAAAACCTCTCTATGAATCTGATTTCAATTTGTGGATAGAACAAACCGTAAACCTGCTAGAAAAAGGAGAGTTTGCTCAGTTGGATATTCAGAATCTTATCGAAGAAATTGAGGACATGGGCAATAATCGTAAAGATGCTTTAGAGAGTAATCTGATCAGAGTTTTTCAACATTTACTCAAGTGGAAATATCAACCACAAAAACGCTCTAATAGTTGGAAAGCGTCAATTACTGAACATTCTTTGCGTTTAAACAAGTCATTAAAAAAAAGTCCTAGCTTAAAGAGATACTTGGAAGAGGTATTTGATGAATGTTATCATGATGCCAGATTAATTGCTTCTCAAGAAACAGGAATAGATATTCATGTTTTCCCGGAAATTTGCCCTTTTAATAGTGCTAATGTTTTAAATCCCCAGTATTTACCAGAGGAGGATATTTAGTAAGCTGCGGTGTCTGCAAAAGTTGAATTACCACGCTTTTTCAATAAAAATACCATGAAAATCTGCCCTCAATGTCACCACCATTTTAACCAAGAAAATTGGCATTGTCCAGCTTGTGGATATACCCCCCCATCCTTAAATGGACACTTGACCTTTGCACCAGAACTGGCTGCGGAAAGTGCTGGATTTGAAGCTGAATTTTTTCCTAAATTAGCACAATTAGAAGCCAAAAACTTCTGGTTTCGTTCCCGAAATCGGCTGATAATTTACGCCATAAAACATTATTTTCCCCAAGCCAAAAACTTCCTAGAAATTGGTTGCGGAACTGGTTTTGTCCTGCAAGGAATTGAAAAAAATCTCTCTCATCTTACCTGTTCAGGTAGTGAAATATTTACCGCAGGGTTAGAATTTGCTAGAGAACGTCTATGTAAAACAACTCTATTTCAAATGGATGCTCGGAATATCCCCTTTGCTGAGGAATTTGATATTATTGGAGCTTTTGACGTTCTTGAACACATAGAACAAGATACAGACGTTCTAGCAAAAATGTATCAAGCTACACAAAATGGGGGGTATCATACTGACCGTTCCTCAACATCCTTGGCTATGGAGTCAAGCTGATACTCATGCTCATCATGTCCGTCGCTACGTTAAAAAAGATGGCTCTTGCGTCTGTTTTATGGAGGTTGAGGATTGATTATCACAAAACCCTTACGGGGCAAGGATCATAAACTATAATGCCCATATTTTGAATGAAATGCCGACACAATAAGGCTTTCAATGATTTTGAACTGGGTTCTCCATAAAATTTACGCAAGAACCAAAAAGATTTAATCATTAAATTAAAACAAGCAGGATTTAAAGTAGTTAGAGTCACATCCTTTGTTTCTTTCTTATTACCATTAATGCTAATTTATCGCATCAACAATCGCTCCAACTCCAAAGATTATGACCCCACCAGCGAACTGAAAATTAGCGGATTTTTAAATTACCTCTTAGAGAAAATCCTTGATATGGAACGCTGGTTTTTGACATTAGGTTTTTCCTTTCCTTGGGGTGGTTCTTTATTAGTAATTGCTTACAAAAAATAACCGGAGGATTTGACAAAAACATGAGTGAAAGAATAGACCATGACCGTTTATTTAAAGAATTGATATCCACATTTTTCATAGAATTTATAGAACTCTTCTTTCCCGAAGTTCTTAAATACATAGATATCAACTCAGTCTCATTATTAGACAAAGAAATATTTACAGATGTTACCGCAGGAGACAAATATGAAACCGACTTAATAGCCAAAGTCAAATTTCTCGGTGAACCTTCTTACTTTCTCGTTCACATTGAAGCCGAATCAGGAGCAAAATCGAAATTTAATCAAAGAATGTTCCGTTATTTTTCCAGATTACACGAAAAATTTGACTTACCAATTTATCCCAT
>NZ_LJOU01000082.1:0-28929 GCF_001672085.1 Anabaena sp. AL93
CTCCATATAAGTATCTGTTACCATGTTCTCATTTTTCTGTTGATTTAAAACGTTTTTTTAGTTTTTTATAGTCATTGAGGATAAAGCTTTCAATGATTCTGGACTAGGTTTTCCATTACAATCACCTCAGAATCAAAATTTCGTACTTAGTCGTTTTATTGACTATATATCTGCTTTAATAGTAATTATTCCTATTTAGCCTCAATAAATTTTAATCACCCCTCACAGGTATTAGTTCTTATGTACTAAATATATCGGTTTTCTTGGGGTGTGACACTTGGGGGTGCGGAATGTGGGTTGTAGTACACCGTTTTATCTTCATAATCCATTCCTACAATTAAACGATAATCATTACCTTTGATATTAAAAACAGTAAAATTACCAACAGTTTCAGCATCTCGGTAAAATTTTTGAACATCATTTAAACTTTGCCATTCTGCTTTTTTAACTGTTTTATGCCAATCTTCAATTTGTTTTTTGATATCAGGGTACTTTGCTGCTTCTTCGCGGAGGATGCGAATGTGAATTAAGTGCATAATATATTTTGGAGTTGAAATAATAGTGGTTGGTGTACATAGCTTAACTCCTAGTTAACGTTTGGTTATTCTTGTGTTTGTGGTTGGTTATTCTTGTGTTTGTGTTTGCTTATTTTTGTGCTTGTCACCTGTTTTATCATCTCAAAATGAGAGTAATTTGTCAAGCCCTTTTTAGAGCTTATGCAAAATCTCTCTAAAACCCTCTTTCCTTCGAGTCCTTCGTTCCTTCGTGGTTCATTTTTCTGTAATTAAAAACTCCACAAAGATAAAAAATCCTTGAGGAGATTGAGAGAGTATTAACAGCTTTTACCGAGCCATAAAGAATTAAGCCATAACACACCAAATAGTAAATTTACTAATTATCTGGAAGTTGTTTTTTCAAAGCATCTAATAAAGCCCAACGGCTATCCGTAGGTGGTTCAGAAACAGCAGCATCTAAAATACCTGGACAATTAACATTGCATAATTGACGCTGAGGTAATGCTAAACACATCTGCTGATAGAGCCATTCACCGGGATCAAAATGACCATCAGGTGCTAAAGTTTCCAGTAAATCCTCTACAGCAACTTCCATTTCTAGAGGAAAATCTTCCGTTTGATTAGCAGTTTCATCTAACCAAATAACTTCCTGAGTATCAAGAACCAAACGATGGTTATACTGCTGCAAACAGCGGTTGCAAGTACAGGTAACAATTGTTTCTGCCTGAGATGAAACTTCTAAATAATTACCCTGGTGTTTGACCTGGATAACTCCGCGAACCGGTGTCAATGTTTCTAGTCCAGGCAGAAACTCTTGAACTTGAATTTCCTCTGTCCGCTCCGGGGCTTTAGATAGCTGCGGAATAAAAATAGCGTCCATAGGATTTGTGAAATACCATCAAAATTGATCATTGGTAATGGGTAATGGGTAATGGGTAATTGGTAACTGGTAACTGGTAATTGGTAATATTTTTGTCTGTTCCCTGTTCCCTGTTCCCTGTTCCCCGTTCCCTATTACCTAATTATGGTGTGACTGCTTGACGAACAACTAAATGACGATAAGGTTCTTTGCCGCGACTGAAGGTTTCTAAATCCGAAAATTCCTGCAATAAAGTGTGGATTTGTCGGCGTTCTGAGGAACTGAGAGATTGAAGTTCTACCTCTCTTCCAGAAAAACGGACTTCTGCGGCAGCAGTTTCAGCTAAAGTGCGGATTTCGGCTTCTCGTCTTACCCGATAACCATTCAATTCAATTGTGTAAGCTGTCTGATTTTCTTCTGGTTGATTTAAGTTGAGAACGGAATTTGCTAGATACTGAATACTATCTAGCACCGAACCACCAGCACCAATTAAAATCCTAATTTGTTCTGATGTTAAGTTGGTTTGATCTATTGTTAACCAGTAGCTTTCTCCTGTTGGTGTATCTTGTCCTGAAGATGGCTTAGGTTCTAAATTAGCCCATACTTGAGTAGATACACCAGTTAAAAGTAGCAAATTTTGTAGCCATTGTTCACTACTCTGCATAGAAATGTCGCTCATAATCAACCGGTAGCCTTTTTCTTAGAACTTTTGGGTTCAAATGGCAACGCTTTTACTTCGATGGTTTGGGCTTCTTTTTCTTGTGAATCTACGATTTTCTGAATTTCTTCTGGTAGAGGTTCACGGGAGAGGATATATGTTTGGATAGTTTGGAAAACGTTACCAATTACCATATACATAAGTACCCCAGCCGGCAGAGGAAAGAATAGGAACATCCCAGAAAAGATGACAGGGGTAATTTTATTGACTGTATCTTGCTGAGGGTTGCCACCGCTGGAATTTTGCCCAGACAGCATTTGGCTGACATAAAGGCTGATACCAAAGAAGACAATCATCGCCACAATATCCCAATGGACTGTGTTATCGGGATCAATAGCACCTACTCGACCCAAAGCATCAATAAAGAGAAATCCTTTTTCTGCTGCTAGTCCGGGAATTGTGCCTTGAATGGTCACGTCTCCGGGTTCTAGAGCCTCTACATTGCCTTCGGCATCAATTTTCACCCTCTCTGCGCCTTTGGTGACTTTCCAGGTGGGTGTTAACTGAGCTTCTGGGTGTTCCTTGAGAAGCAAATCAAATGGTTTGCCTTCTACGGTTTGATATTGAATCTTAGTTTTTTCTCCCACTGTTAACTTATCGCCTCCCGGTAAGATCGCAGAAATGGGAGTGTGATCACCGTCAGCAATGTAGATATTTTGTGGAGGAGTGGCAAATGCTTGGGGTTGAATGCGCTCAATCTCTTCTTGGGGGAATATTTGCAGGTTAACGGAATAGTTAACACCAGAAAAAGGCGAACCCCGCAAAGTTGCAAACAGTGCTAGTAATACTGGCATTTGCAACAGTAAAGGTAGACATCCTGCTAAGGGATTACCAAATTCACTTTGGACCTTGAGCATTTCCTCTTGTTGCTTTTGCTGATCATCTTTATAGCGTTCTTTAATTTCTGCCATACGCTTTTGCATCACAGGTTGCACAACTCGCATCCGCCGCATACTGCGGATAGAGCCAGCACTCAGGGGATAGAGTGCAAAGCGGATAATCAATGTTAAGGCTACTATCGCCAACCCATAGCTAGGGACAAAACCATAGAAAAGGTCTATGATTGGCAACATCACGTTGTTCGAGAGAAACCCGATACCAAAATCCATTATTCTGAATTCAACCTGCGGTACTTTGACACTCCCACCCCGGTTGGGAGTGGGATACTCAGTTGATCCTATCCTCTGACTAGAGGCGGTTCTCTTCCAAGCTTTTGCTCTATATTGTAGAGGTTTTTGTTAAGCATTGCTGCGACTATCCACAAGCTATGGAAGTTAAGGATAGCCGCACATGATCTAAAAATGTGAATGTTAACGCTCTGGAAAAATGACCGGGAATTTTAGATTTTAGATTTTAGATTCAAAAAATTTGGTACAAGCCCCGTCCTGAAGGATGGAAAAATACTCGCTGCGCTGCGTACGCTTCGCTAACGTAAATCCCAAATCCAAAATTTTCCAGCTATACACTTTAGGGTGAACTCAATCCAAAATCTAAAATACTCGCTGCGCTGCGTACGCTTCGCTAACGTAAATCCAAAATCAAGTGACTCATTTAGGATTGCTATATTGGGGATTTTTAGCAGCAATTTTTTCATTAATGTAGTCATAGACTCCCCGAAAATTGGGAACAGCCCGCATTTCGATGAGAGTACCATTTTTGAGGGTGACTGCCATATCTCCCCATAGACCGATGGCACGGGGAACTTTGACGACTTTCACCACTTCTGAATAAATTACATCATAGCGATCGCGTCCCATCCAACCACCAGTTACACATATCCTTCGATCTGTGATGCGGAAGCGTAGCCACACTGCTCTGACTATTGCTCCCACAGCTAAGGGTATACCCACTACTGTTAGCCCAATTAGCAGGTTGAAAATCAAATCCCCAATGTGGGGACCACCCTCATAATAAACTTCTTCACGAATACCCATTTAATACCTCAGTTTGTGCCAACAACTGCTCTAATTCTTGCAGAAATTTCTGGGTTTCGCACTCAGATTCTGTTGTTGTTGGTTTCACAATTAATACTAGCCGCCATCCTGGGAGTAATTTAGGCAATAATTGGTGTAATGCTGCTGTTATTTGCCTTTTGATTTTGTTGCGAACAACGGCGCGTTTACTGACTTTTGTACTAATGGCAATACCAATTTTTGTGCTAGGGGGGGCAGTATCCAAAGAAGGTTCTGTCGCAAGAGTAGGTTTTAAAGCTCTCAGTGTGAAATGAGAACTATGTCGCCGAATTCCTTCTCGGAAAACTGCCTGAAAATCCTGACGGGATTTGAGCCGATATGCTTTGGGCAAAGCCACAACAGTTCTTAATTACTGAATTTTATTACCCTAAACGCTCAGACGATGCCGCCCTTTTCTTCTTCTGGCACTAATCACGTTTCTGCCGTCTGGTGTTCGCATTCTGGCGCGGAATCCAGATGTTCTTTTTCTCTTACGGCAAGTGCCGCCCAGTGTTCTTTGCATACGGTTCTCCTCTTAGGCGATTTTCATAAAAAGTCACAATCTGATATTTTACCACTTTACAGGCAATAAAAACATATTTCTGGATGGAGTTGTCAGTTGTCAGTTGTCAGTTGCCCCTTTCCTTTTTAGTTAATACTGATAATCCACGTACCAAGATAACGCAGTAATGGGACATCACCGGGGGAAAGAACTTGACATTTGAAATAGTAAACTCCCCCAAAAGCTGGATTCTGTACATTGGATAAGACTAACTCGACTTTGCGACCGGCGGGAACTGGTTCTTCAGGAAATATTTGAATCACACCACCTTCCTTATCCCATTTGACTTCAGATAGGGGGACTTTTTTACCTTTAACTATGACTTCAACACTTTTGGGATCGAAAGTTCCCTTGTAATAATCAGGATAAGTAATGGTAAATTGAGCTACTGCTAGTTTCATTTGTTTGGCAGGAACTCTGAGTATATAACGATCTGTGTTGCTGGTTTGTCCGCCAAAATCTAACCGAAAGGGTAACTGATTTTCACTTTTGACCCCACTAAAAAGTGTTAAACCATTCTGGGCTAAAGTTATCGCTGGTAAACCCGCTAATAAGCAGCTAGTCACGGCTAAGGCAGAAAGTAGGCGTTTCATAAATTAGGTTTCCTCTAGTTGGTAGTTTGTAACGAAGTAAGCTGTTACGCAGCTAAATTTAATATTTTGCAGCCTAGAGTCCTTGTAGTAAGGCTTTTAGGCAAAAAAAGCAAATGCGTAACAGCTTATCAGTATTTGTAACTAAACTTTACTACTATATGTTTGACAATTGACGTTGGTGAAAGATAAAAGTGCCTTTTTAGTGAAAACTTCCATTCCTGAAACTAAGATTATAGGACTTACGCGCAGTACCAACCTGCGATGAGACGAATAAACGAAATTGTGTTGTTTTTGGCTTTGGGAATAAATTATTGAGTAGGTGTTTATCGAGTTTGACGCGGCCAACAAGAGATAAAATCTAGATTACATAGTTTTGTATTGCTAAAGGATAATTTTTATTGCTAATTATAAATATTTTAGTACACAAGTATATTTTAAATAAATAAAACTTTCAGGGTGAGATTTTTTCCAAATATAAAATAATCTGAAGAACAATATACAAAATGTAGATATCGGCATAGGATGTGCGATAACTAATTCTACTTATAGCTATTTTGCCAGGATGATATTTGCATATTGTCAAGTTGAGATTGTGAATAAAGCCCAAGGATAGGAAAAACAAAAAGGTTGAAAGTTCTATCTACAAAGGTAATTCATGGTTAATCATCCCGACAGCTTAATTAATAGTCAAGGGATTTATTTCTAGGAGATTTCATGAAAATAGCAGTTGCGAAAGAAATAGAAGTTTGTGAACGGCGTGTAGCTTTAATTCCTGACACCGTAGCTAAATTAGTCAAACAAGGTTTAGAAGTTTGGGTAGAAGCTGGTGCGGGAGAAAAAGCATTTTTCAGTGATGCTGACTATGAAGCCGCAGGGGCAAAAATTAGCCATGATTCTGCTCAATTATGGAGTGAAGCAGATATTTTACTCAAAGTTAGCCCACCCCAAACCAGAGAAGATGGCCGGACAGAAATTGAATTACTTAAATCTGGTTCTGTATTAATTAGCTTCCTTAATCCTCTGGGAAATCCCGTAATTGCCCAACAATTGGCAAATCGGCAAATTACAGCCTTGAGTATGGAATTAATCCCCCGTACCACCAGGGCGCAAAGCATGGATGCCTTGTCTTCCCAGGCTTCACTGGCAGGTTATAAAGCCGTATTGATTGCGGCGGCGGCACTACCGAAATACTTCCCCATGTTAACCACTGCGGCGGGGACAATTGCTCCCGCCAAAGTATTTATTATGGGGGCAGGAGTGGCAGGATTGCAAGCGATCGCCACCGCAAGACGACTAGGAGCAGTAGTAGAAGCCTTTGACATCCGCCCAGCCGTTAAAGAAGAAGTGCAAAGCTTAGGAGCAAAATTCGTCGAAGTCAAACTCGAAGAAGAAACCGTCGCAGCCGGTGGTTACGCCAAAGAAATTTCAGAAGATAGTAAAAAGCGTACCCAAGAACTAGTAGCCAGCCACGTCAAAAACTCCGATATTGTCATTACCACCGCCCAAGTACCAGGAAGACAAGCCCCCAGACTGGTGACAGAAGAAATGGTGGCACAAATGAAACCCGGTTCAGTAATTGTGGATTTAGCCGCAGAACAGGGTGGAAACTGCGCTTGTACAGAAGCAGGTAAAGATATTGTTTGGAACGGTGTAACAATCATTGGACCAATTAATTTACCCTCATCCATGCCAGTACACGCCAGCCAACTGTATGCAAAAAACGTTACTTCATTAATGCAACTGTTGATTAAAGACAAAGCCTTAGAAATCAACTTTGGTGATGATATCGTTGACGCTGCTTGTGTTACTCATGGTGGAGAAATTAGAAACCAACGAGTAAAAGACGCTTTGCAGACGGTAGCGGTTTAGTTGACATGAATAAATTTCACGGAATAACGAACCGCAGAGGCGCAGAGTTCGCAGAGAAATGCGAGTTTGAGAGAGATTTTTCGTTTGTTATGTAAATCTTCTCTTTGCGTCTTTGCTCCTTTGTATCTTTGCGCGAAACCTCTTAAATCCAAAAATTACATGACACAAGCATTACTTCCAGCCTTATTTGTCCTCGTCTTAGCCTCTTTTATCGGCTTTGAAGTCATCAACAAAATTCCCCCCACGTTACACACTCCGTTAATGTCCGGTTCAAATGCCATTTCCGGGATTTCCGTAATTGGTGCAATTCTGGCTGCGGGGGAGAAAAACACGAATTTATCGGTAATTCTCGGTTTAATTGCCGTAATTTTGGCAATGGTGAACGTTGTCGGCGGTTTTTTAGTCACTGACAGAATGCTGCAAATGTTTAAAAAAAAGGAAGTTAAGGCATGAGCGACTTTTTACCAACTGGGATTCAGCTAACTTACTTAGTCGCTGCATCATTATTTATCCTGGGTTTGAAAAAACTCGGTTCTCCTGCTAGTGCAAGAAACGGTAATCTTATCGCTGCGGTGGGGATGTTATTGGCAATTGTCGCCACAATGCTAGATCAGCACGTATTAAATTACGAAATGATTTTGGTAGGCTTGGCCATTGGTTCGGTAATTGGTACTGTGATTGCTTACAAAGTGCAAATGACGGAAATGCCCCAAATGGTGGGTTTACTCAACGGTTTGGGGGGAGCATCTTCCGCACTTATCGCTGTGGCTGAATTTTGGCGGTTATTAGATAGTTCTCAACCTATCCCCCTCGATGTCAACATTTCCATGTTATTGGATGTGTTAATTGGTGGCGTGACTTTAACAGGTAGTTTTCTCGCTTTTGCCAAATTGCAAGGTTTAATTAGCGGTACACCGATTACCTTTCCTTTGCAACAACCTTTTAACCTCTTGCTTTTGGGTTCTTATTTAGCTGGAAGTGCCTATTTAATCAGGACACCAGATAGCCTCCCCGTATTTTTAGCTGTGGTGGCTGTTTCTTTGGTGTTGGGTGTGATGTTCGTCCTTCCCATTGGTGGCGGTGATATGCCGGTTGTTATCTCCCTGTTAAACTCCCTCTCCGGTGTGGCTGCGGCTGCGGCTGGGTTTGTGGTGATGAACAATATGTTAATCATCGCCGGTGCTTTGGTGGGGGCTTCTGGTTTAATCCTGACGGAAATTATGTGTAAGGCTATGAACCGTTCTTTGTTCAGTGTCTTATTTAGTGCTTTTGGTTCTGTCTCTACTTCTACTGCTGCGGCTAGTGGTGGTGCTAGTAATCAACCTGTTCGCAGTATTGATGCTGAAGAAGGGGCGATGATGTTGGGTTATGCCCGTTCTGTGGTGATTGTCCCAGGTTACGGTATGGCGGTTGCTCAAGCACAGCATAGCGTCCGGGAGTTGGCTGATCAACTGGAACGCATGGGTGTGGATGTGAAATATGCGATACATCCGGTGGCGGGGAGAATGCCGGGACACATGAATGTATTATTGGCGGAAGCTAATGTGGCCTATACGCAGTTGTATGATATGGAGGATATTAATCCCCAGTTTGAACAGGCTGATGTGGCGTTGGTGATTGGTGCTAATGATGTGGTCAATCCGGCGGCGCGTAGTGATAAGAATAGTCCTATTTATGGGATGCCGATTTTGGAGGTTGATCGCGCAAAGCAAACTATTGTGATTAAGCGGGGTATGAGTGCTGGTTTTGCTGGTGTTGATAATGAGTTGTTTTATAAGGCTAAAACGACGATGTTGTTTGGTAGTGCTAAGGATATGGTCGCTAAGTTGGTTAGTGAGGTGAAGCAGCTTTAAGAGAAACGAACCACGAAGACACGAAGAACACGAAGAACACGAAGAAAGAAATAAAGAAGATTAGCTTGCTTTAGAGTTTAAAAAACTGAGGGCAAGCTTTTTTTCTGAAAATTTATAAATAATTAAAGATGTTATATTAAACTTCATCAGAAGAACTAGGGAACAAACTATAATTTAGCTGCTCATCACTTAAATCTTTTTTACAAAGCACGTCCCATGATTTTTTTATTTCAATTGACGCAGAAATTTTTGAGCTAATTCCAGAACTTATCCTATTAATCATTTTTTTAGCCTCTTCTTCAGCCTCTTTTTCATCCAGATTTTTCATTTTTTTTACTTCTTGCAACGCAGAAGTATATATATTCATCGTTGTAGATAATTGTTCATCGAAAGGCATATCCCATTTTTGGATATAAAAACTAATTATTGATCGTAGACATAAAAGTACACCAGCAACTTTTTTTTTCTCTTTATCTTTGTAGCTCTCTAGCCAGGTTTTGAAATCATGATAAATCTGAGAAGGATCAGAGATTGAAACTGTATGGAAAGAATTTTCTTCATTTACAAGATTTGGTACATAAGTTATAACTGCTAGTGCAAATTGATTTTGAATATCGAGAGGAAGATTTGTATACCAATTAATGGATTTGAAGAATCTTTAAGTAATTTAATTAATTCTGAAACTACTGCTGATCCAAACTCCTTCAAAAATTTAATAATCTCATTTTTCAGATGTTTAAATTTGTCATTATGATATATTTCTATTAAAATAGGTACTATTTTTTCAATTTTTGCATTCTCTTTTGCAAGGCTTATCGCTGCATAATAATTTAATAACTCATTTTCATCATCCAACATTTTATCCAGAGACTCTAACTCTGAATCACTTAAAGTATTTACGTTAACCTCATCTCCTGATTCTTGAGATTGGTTTTTTTGAATTTTTTTATTATTTTTAAGTTTTTCAAATTTATATTGAAAATCTAAACAGTATTCAATTAAAGCATAGGTAAAATCTAAAATGTGTCGAGCTTCATCTCGATTAAATATTTTGAACTGATGTACTGCATTATTGCCAAATTGATTTAAAGTGGTTGCCCAATCGTATAACATTTGATCTATATATTTTTCATCTAACATTCTTTGAATTTTATCTGATAGGTTGTAAGGTTCTCTAATACGTAAATCTATTACACACAAACATTCAATTGTTTTTCTACACATAATTACTGTTGGCGTGTATAGCTCTAACTTAAAGCACTTTAAAGCATCTTGATATGTTCGCTCAATTTGTGGAGAAAGTCCTTGTAAATCGCTCAAATCCTTGAATGATCTATATAAATATTTTCTCTTAGGAATTATACCAGTCCATATTTCATCACCATTCTGATCATATAGTCCAGTAAATTCCCCTTCATCCTCTGAGTATACTAAATCTTCAATAATATTAACGTTGTTGCAAATGCAGCATACTAAAATCATCCATGTGTATTTCATCTGCTCTACAGACATTTCTTCAGGATTAGCATCAGTATGAATATAAGTTTTATTCGCTATCTCCTTCATTAAAGTTTTGTTACCACAATGCTCACAGCAGAATGCTTTTTCTGTAAGAGGATATTCAATTTCTTGCCAATGACTACTCATTTTGTTACTCTACTGTAATTATATCTTGGTAATAATATTTATGAATTTTATACTAAAGTTGATATGTATTATATTAATTTAGTATTAAAATTATTACCTTATTTAAACCAATATTTATGCGATCGCTCTCTCTTCTTTTCTTCCTTCATGTTCTTCGCGTCTTCGTGGTTCGTTAAGAAAGGATATTGGGAAGTTGAGGGGATGCGATCGCTGTTTGGGGGGTTGAAGGGTGCGATCGCTGTTTGGGGAGTTGAAGGGTGCGATCTCTCTCTCTGTGTCCTCTGCGTCTCTGTGGTTCGTTAAAAAAGGATGTTTGGGAAGTTGGAGGGAGTGCGATCGCTGTTTGGGAAGTTGGAAGGGTGAGATCGCTGTTTGGGGAGTTGAGGGGGTGCGATCGCTATTTGGAGAGTTGAAAGGATGCGATCGCTGTTTGGGGAAGTTGGAGGGATGCGATCGCTATTTGGGAGTTTAGGAGTGCGATCGCTTTTGGGAAGTTGGAGGGATGCGATCGCTGTTTGGAGTTGAGGGGGTGCGATAGCGAAGCGCTGCTGCAAGCAGTTCGCTGTTTGGGAGGTTAAAGGGAGTGCGATCTCTCTTTCTCTGTGTCCTCTGTGTCTCTGTGGTTCGTTAAAAAAAGAATGTTTGGGAAGTTGGAGGAAGTGCGATAGCGAAGCGCTGCTGCAAGCAGTTCGCTTTTGGGGAGTTGAAGGGATGCGATAGCGAAGCGCTGCTGCAAGCAGTTCGCTGTTTGGGGAGTTGGAAGGATGCGATAGCGAAGCGCTGCTGCAAGCAGTTCGCTGTTTGGGGAGGTTGAGGGAGTGCGATCGCTATATAGCGATAAACTATGATAATTGATCTATACTTGAAGTATGCCCAAACTAGACATTATTCATAACGTTGTTAAAAATGCACTAATCAAAGATGGTTGGATAATTACAGATGATCCTTACTTGATTCAATATAGAAGAACAACACTATATGCTGATCTTGGTGCTGAACGTCCGATAGCAATTGAAAAATCAGGACAAAAACTGGTAGTTGAAGTCAAAAGTTTTATCGGTACATCAAAGATACAAGATTTAAAAGAAGCTCTCGGCCAATATGATATCTATCTTTACCTATTAGAAGAAACTGCACCAGACCGTAAACTCTATATTGCCATTAGTGAAATCGCATATAAAAGTTTCTTCACACAGGATGTTATTCAACTGATTCTTAACCGACATCAACTTCCGCTAATTGTTGTAGATATAGAAACAGAGGAAATTAAACAATGGATAAATTAACAGATTACCCCAAAATCATCAAACAAATTTTAAGGGAATATGTAGAATTATCTCAGAATCATCCACAAAAAGATATAGAAACATTCTTAATTAGCGATGACGAAAAAGGTCATTATATTTGGATGAATCTTGGTTGGCAAAATGGTGAAAGAATTACAGGAATGACTGTTTATGTTCGCTTACATAATTGTAAGTTTTGGATAGAAGAAGATTGGACAGAAGAAGGTATTGCTACTGATTTAATTCGCGTTGGTGTTCCTAAAGAAGATATTGTTTTAGCTTTTCATGAACCGAAAATGCGGGAATATACAAATTTTGCAGTTGCTTAGTTTAGTTATTTCTTGCTTTGCTTGAAACAAAAACAAAACAGCGATATTTGGAATCGCTGTTTAGGGGGTTGAAGGGGTGCGATAGCGAAGCGCTCCGTAGGAATCGCTGTTTGGGAGTTGAGGGTGCGATAGCGAAGCGCTCCGTAGGAATCGCTGTTTGGGAGTTGAAGAGGTGCGATAGCGAAGCGCTCCGTAGGAATCGCTGTTTGGGGATTTGAAGGGGTGCGATATTAGTATTTTACTAATTGCTTTTATCCTCAGTCATTACAACACTTTTAATCTTGCTGAGGATAGGGAATTATCACAGATAATATACTAATGACTTCAGTAACAAATTCAACTGAAACTTTTTCAATAAATTCAGCTTTTCTTGCTTTCCAATCAATGCTTTTAAGATGATCTGCTAAAACAACACCTGTAGTATTTATACCGCTAGGTATAGGAACTTCAAAAGGATAACCTTTTGTACTGTTAGTTATTGGGCAGACTAGAGCAAGACCTAAGTCATTATATATCATAGGAGAAATAATTAAAGCGGGGCGATGACCAGCTTGTTCACGCCCCTCTTGAGGGCTGAAATTTAGCCATACAATGTCGCCGCGCTCCGGCACATATACCTTACTACCAAACTTCGTTACCAATTGCTTCACCCCAGTCACTTTCACCATGAGAATTTAGAGGAGTTATTTTTACTAAGAACTCTTCCAAATTATACCTCTTACATGGTGTTTTTTTCTGCTGGCTAGGATTATTTTCAGAGGTATTAGAAACTATTTGCTCATATTTATCTATTAACTGAGGTAACCGTACACCAACATCAGAATCACTCAATACATTAAGAAGATAACTCTTGAATTGCAAAAACGAATCTTCGTGTTTTTTGCAAACAGCTTGAGAAATGCCAAGTTCAGATAAAGAATATTTTCCTTGAGCCAATAATTCTTGGATATAACCAAACAAAATCAAATCCTGAAGCTTCTCAGGAAGATAGTTCCAGTAATTCTCTACGATTCTGGAGTGAACATAATTAATTTCAGAAACTCTTTCGACAAACTTCTGAAAAGCCATGTCCAAGAATTTTTCTTCAAGCGCGTAACTACGCTTTAATTTATTTTCAGAATCAGGAGCAGGAATACGTTTAGTAAGCTCCTTGATTTGTGAACCTGTAATAACAAGCTGTTCTTGAAGCTCAAACAAAATTATAAATTCTTGAAGAGCCTCAGAGAGCTTATATTTTACCTGATCTATGTTTATGCCTTGACGTTGTGCAATATTTCCAAGAAATTCATAAAATTCAGCATTGGAAGAATCACAGGCTAAACACTGCTCTAAGAATAATTGAGCTTCTTCAAGCCGAAATTCTTCAAAATAACCAGGTTTGATAGCCTCTAGGATACCCATTTGCAACACCTAAGCTTATAAAGCGCATTATATTTTAACTCTACCTTAGCTTCTCTGACGAAAAATAACAAGACCTTTGACTATCAAGATTACTGAATTAACCAGTGCAATTAATAACACTAATTTTGTGAATTAGTTTGGCTTTATAGCTAAGAAACTTCACAGATAGCATATTACTCTGTGAAGGAGTAGCGTAAAAACGTAATTAGATGCGATAGTGAAGCACTCCGTAGGAATCGCTGTTGGGGGAGTTGAGGGGTGCGATAGCGAAGCGCTGCTGCAAGCAGTTCGCTGTTTGGGGAGTTGAGAGGGTGCGATAGCGAAGCGCTGCTGCAAGCAGTTCGCTGTTTGGGGAGTGAGGGGGTGCGATAGCGAAGCGCTGCTGCAAGCAGTTCGCTGTTTGGGGATTTGAGGGGGTGCGATCTCTCTTTCTCTGTGTCCTCTGTGTCTCTGTGGTTCGTTAAAAAAGGATGTTGGGAGGTTGAGGGGATGCGATAGCGAAGCGCTGCTGCAAGCAGTTCGCTGTTTGGGAAGTTGGGGGATGCGATAGCGAAGCGCTGCTGCAAGCAGTTCGCTGTTTGGGGATTTGAGGGGGTGCGATAGCGAAGCGCTGCTGCAAGCAGTTCGCTTTTGGGAGGTTGAGGGAGTGCGATAGCGAAGCGCTCCGCAGGAATCGCTCTTCTAATATGATTAAACAATACTACGTGGATCAACAACTACAATATCCGAAAACCGTTTAAAATCTTCAACATTAAATGTCAATAAATGTGTAATATTATGAGCTACCATAGCCGCAGCTAAACGAGCATCATGTACCTGTTTTCCCATCACTTGATATTTAATAACAAGTGATTCCCACTCAGTAAAAATTTGTGGTGTATCCAATTCCAATATAAATATCTTTTTAAGTTTTTCGCTTTCTTCTTCCGCTTGAGTGATAGATAAACCTAACCCATTTTTATCAAGAGGTCTTGTAGCAACAGCCCAAAATTCAATTATATTTTGTGGAATAATACATAAAAAATTACCTTGCTTTTTGAGTGTTAAAATTGCCCTTTGAGTATCAAGGTGCATGGGACTATTTTTTTGTACCAAACGCAGTAAAATATTAGTATCCACCAAATATTTCATAACATTTCATCTTCTCTGGTATAAATACTATCTCGACTAATAGCTGCATCTGAAAGTGGTGGTGCTAGAGTAAAAGCAGGACTATTGATTAAATTCATTAGTGCTGTTTCCCAATCTTCCTCAGTTGTTACTTGAGAAAAAGATTTTTCATCTTGATTTTTCAAACTATCTTCAATCAAAGATTCAAGATAAGATTCAATTGATAAACCTTGTTTAGTAGCTTGGGTAATCAGACGAGCTTCTATTTCTGGTTTCAATTGTAGCTGTATAGTTTTACATTGTTTCATATTCTTCGATGCTAGTTAATTAATATCAAGTAAAACTTATGATTAACTTGATATATTAAGTATATCAGATTTAAGCAGATGTTAATTACACTGTTTTCTTCTTTCTTCCCTTCGCGCTCTTCGTGTCTTCGTGGTTCGTTAAAAAAGGATGTTGGGAAGTTGAGGGAATGCGTAAGCGTTGCGCTGCTGCAAGCAGTTCGCTGTTTGGGAAGTTGGAGGGGTGCGATCGCTATCACAGTTTAAATTTCTCCCCATTCTCTAGCATCAATAAAAAGAGAAAGATGCTTTTTATTACTCGTGGAAATAATTACCTCATTTCCATAATTAGCAACTAAAATAGATTGAGCAGCTAAAATAACATCACCATCTAAAGCTTTATTATCTGCTGTAGATTTACCTTGATTTCTCACTTCAGCCCATAATTCTGCTGCTTTTAACATTACTTCTGTGGTAATAGGAAGATAAATAATTTCTGATTTAAGTTGATGCAGTTTTCTAATTCCTGATAACTTATTTGCTCTTAATAATTCTCGTCTAATTTCATAATCTATAATTTCTGGTAAAATTACCTCATAACCTCTTTCAAAAAGACTATAAAACCATTCTTGACATTGCACAGCTAGAGGATTCGCTTTAGGATTAGTAATTAATCCCACAGGTGCAGAATCTAAAACAATAACCTTACTCATTTTATTTTAAATTAAAATACCATTCATGGATTCAATAATTTCCAAAGTTTCTTGTTGTTCTTGTTGTTCATCTGATTCATTCCATGACTCGAACAATCTTTTAATATTAGTTTTTCTGTGTTCTTTTTTAATTGCGTCACTTTCATTAATTTCATTAATGGCATTTTCCCAGTTTTTCAAAGATGTCTGTTTCATCGTCACACTTTGACGAAATAACCGGACAATTTGTAGTAATTCGGGTATATATTCTTCTGGAGTATGTTCAATTTCTAGTAATAAATCATTGCGGGGTTTTGCTGATGATTTAGCTGGTAATGGATTGGTGAATGTTAATCATAAAATACCAGATTTGATTATTTTTACATATTACCAGTATATCGGATCAGAATAAGCAATGTCTGAAATTTATAAAATGTGATAACTACGGTGATCTAAGTGCTTCGCTATCGCTGTTTGGGGAGTTGAAGGGGTGCGATAGCGTAAGCGCGACCTAGGAATCTCTGTTTGGGTAGTTGAGGGAGTGCGATAGCGTAAGCGCGACCTAGGAATCTCTGTTTGGGTAGTTGAGGGAGTGCGATAGCAAAGCGCGACCTAGGAATCGCTATTTGGGAAGTTGAGGGAGTGCGATAGCGTAAGCGCTGACTTGTCAGTTCGCTGTTTGGGAGTTGAGGGGGTGCGATCGCTCCACTATTGCTCAAAAACTTAAATTTTGTACAATTTGCAAAAAACAGACAAATAATCTATAATGTTATGTAATCCTATAAATTTTGTGAGGCGCTATGTCTGTCATCAGTGCAAGTGAAGCGCGTGCTAATTTTCCCGATATTATGAACCGTGCAGAATATCGTGGAGAAAGAATTTTAATTCAGCGTCATGGTAAAGCTGCGGTAGCGATAATTAGCATTGAAGATTTAAAACTATTAGAAGCAATAGAAGATGCAATAGATTCGGCTAAATTGCGACGTGCAGTAGAAGAAAACGAAGGATTTACCACCATAGAAGAAATAATAGCTAAATATCCCAATGAGTGAACGTTATACATTGAGGATTGCGAAAACTGCGGAAAAAGATTTATTAGACTTACAACCAAAACAATATAAACAAGTTGTATCAAAAATTCTCTCCCTTCAAGGTAATCCTCGTCCTCAAGACTATGCAGCTTTAAAAGGTTATCAAGGTGGTTATCGTATTGATCAGGGTGAATACAGAATTTTGTACACCATTGATGATGATAATAAATTAGTTGATGTTTTTCGGGTTGGTAAACGTAATGATGATGAAGTTTATAAAAACTTGTAACTTTGTCAAGCGATTCCTAGGTCGCGCTTCGCTATCGCTGTTTGGGGAGTTGAGGGAGTGCGATCGCTAGGTATCGCTGTTTACTAAATCTCCCAATCTTCTAATTTTAAATTGTCAATTCTACTAAATTCTCTAGTATTGTGAGTAATTAAAGTTAAATTATTAGCGATCGCAATAGCAGCAATATGTAAATCATTATTTCCTATAGGAGTACCTTTAGCAGCCAATTTACTACGAATTTCACCATAAATTACAGCACATTCATCATCAAAATACAAAGAAACAAAACGGTCTAAAAATTCCTGCTGCTTTTGCAGAGTTTTCGCAGGATTATGAGTTCTCATTGCACCATAAAATAATTCAGCTTTGACAATAGAACAAACTACTATATCTATATCGGATAAATCTTGAAGACGCTGAATAATCTTTTCTGATCTTTGATTAAGATATTGAATACAAACATTACTATCTAATAAATATTTCATCAGTTTGTATTCCTAACAATTAATCATTTCTTCTAAGCTATCATCTAAAGTATCATCAATACCTAAATTATCCAGAATAATTGGATCATCAGCACAACTTCCTGCTGTTTGATTAATAAATTCTTGCCACTCTAATTTATGTTTTTCTGTAGTTATCAAAGTTGTTGGTTTATTGATCAAATTTTGACGAAATAAACGGACAATTTCCAATATTTCTGGTATATATTCTTCTGGAGTTTGGGCAATTTCTAATAATAAATCATTCCAGGGTGTAGTTGAGGATGTTTCTGTGATGAGTTGGTGATTATTAATCATAAAATACTAGATTTGATTATTTTTACACATTATCAGTATATCAGATCAGAATCAGCAAGTGTAACTTACCCAAAGTATAGCTGTTTGGGAAGTTGAGAGAGTGCGATAGCGTAAGCGCTGACTTGTCAGTTCGCTGTTTGGGAGTTGAAGGGAGTGCGATAGCGAAGCGCGACCTAGGAATCGCTTTTGGGGAGGTTGAGGGGGTGCGATAGCGAAGCGCGACCTAGGAATCTCTGTTTGGGGAGTGGAGGGAATGCGATAGCGAAGCGCGACCTAGGAATCGCTGTTTGGGAAGTTGAGGGGATGCGATAGCGAAATTAATCTAAATCTTCCTCAGTCAAACTAGCATCTTTCAAAATACTTCTGAGTGTACCAGTAGGTAAATCACGATTACCATGAACAGGTATAGAAAGAATCACACTCATACCTTCCTTAACATAGATATGATGACTACCTGTAATCCTTTTTAGATTCCATTCATAGCGTTCAACAATCTTACACAGAGATTTACCAGAAACGGATTTCATAAAGATAACTCAATCAACTGTTTTTGTGGTTCAACTTCTTCTTGCTGACTAGCAACTTCTAACCAACCTTGAACAGCATCTTTCAACATTTCTAATAAATGTTCGTAACTTTCACCCCAGGTATGACATCCTGGTAAAGCTGGTACAGAACCACACCATACACCGTCTTCTTCCCAAATAATTGCTTTTATTTTCATAGCCAATTCCTTGAACTAAGGATATTTTACCGCAGGGTGAGTCAGACGTACCAGTTTAATGAAGATGAATAATCGCTTTTGGGGAGTTGAGAGAGTGCGATAGCGAAGCGCTGACTTGTCAGTTCGCTCAACTTAAACCCCAAACCCTAACACCACATCCAAAGCAGTACGAATTTCTTCCCAATATTCAGCTTCTAAAATTCCCACCAAACCTAAAACCCGACGATAATCTACAGAACGAATCTGAGCAACATCAATAAAACGATCTTTATCTAATCCATTAGTTACTGTTGCTTTGATATTGACAATATAGGGAGCTTGCTTACTTCCTGGTCGGAATGGCATCACAATAGTTAATAATCCATATTGATTCATAATATCACTTTGAACTATTAAACAAGCACGGATTTTTTGTGCTTCTGCTCCCACAGTTGGATCAAGATTTACCCAGCGAATTTCACCCCGTTTATAAGTTAAATTACCCTCTGGCATTAATACCATCTCCAGCTACATTATCCCAAGCAGAAATCTCATTTTGATATTCTAAATCTTTCGCATCTTCTTGGAGTGCTGCAATTATTTCTGCTTCCAAAATTTTGCGTCTTTGTTCTGCTAATAGTGCGTTAATATAGGCACTACGATTACCTTTTGCTTGTTGATCAATAAATCTGAGAATGTCTTCTTCCAAAGTAATTGTGACTTTCATCATTATGTATGACTTATTAATCTTACCAATCAATCATACCACTTTTTTAACAATTTGCAAATACTCTGTGTCTGGAGTGGTTCGTAAAAAAAAGGATTCTGGTAAGTTGAAGGGATGCGATAGCGAAGCGCTGCTGCAAGCAGTTCGCTGTTTGGCGAGTTGGAAAGAGTGCGATACCATTATTAATAGCTGCATATTTAGCACTACATTCTATTAAAATAGAAAAGGCACTTTTCATCATTTCCCAAGTATTTTTACCATACTTTTCTAAGTAACGATTGAGATATCCTTGACGAGAGATAAGTAGGTAAACAAAATAAAAATGAGGGGTATTGCGTTTTGTAAAATGGCTGAAACCCAATCAGAATCTCGCATTGAGACAACTTTACATACCGTTATATACCTTTAAATTTTTCTGTTCACCTACTTAACACAAGCATGAACAACTATAGGACAACTAATTATAGTTTGTGTCAAATCTTCCAAAAATTGCTGCTGTTCAACCTTAGATAATTTACCTAACCAAGCAAATCCTTTTTTCTTAGAGCGTATTTCGTTACCATGTAAAGATTGTTCTTGACTAAGATTCCAACGATTTTTAAAATCTAGTACCAATTGATTAATAATTTGTTCATCACTTCTTTTAATTAAAACTCCACCCATAGCAAAAACAGGACATTCATCTTTAGGATTTGGTTTTGCACTACCAGATTCATCAATATATAACAAATTCAATATTATCTTGTTGGTTCATCTAAACCTCCAGGAGACCCACCAAAACTGTACTCAGTTTGGTGATGGGAGGAATGGAGGGTTAATTGTGAAACGTCCCTTGAGTAATTTTGTGCGCCAGCACAAACAATGAAAGGGACAGTTGAGCAATTAACAAATCTTTGATTTTCCATATTCGTAACCGTCCTTTTTGTGAATTGATTTACAGTATTTGTAAGAGATACCTTGAATCAGTCCAGGCACTGTTGAGATATTGAAACTACCGCTAGTCCTCACCGCTACTCGTCCGATATATGCCCCAATCTTTTTACCTTTTGTGACAACAGCTTTCACAATGTCTCCGGTTTGAAAACCATTAACAAATTTGAACCTGGGGACATATCTAGAAGGAAAACCGTACTTGTCAGTTCGGCAAGATTGTCTAGTGCCGTGACCATTAGCTGTAATTAGCAATGGCTTAACACCTTTGATATTGAGAATTGGAGTTGACTGACCAACACAAGCTGCATCAATCCAGTGCGTTTTCTCTAGATTTTGCTGACTTCTATTGAACTTTGTTAACCCTCCTGAACCTGTTTCTACAGGTAATCCGGTTGCTTTGACAACGAATAGTAATGCCAAGCGAGTTGTGTTTACTGCTGCTGCATCAGCCAGTGGTCTTTTAGCTTGCTTCAAGATTTTCTCTAACTTTGAAGGGTCTTTTTTGAGAAAATCTTTGATGTCTTTCGTGCCTTTTTTAGTGTTACATTTTTCACAACTTAAAGTGAGATTTGTAATTGAATTACTACCACCCTTGGCTCGTGGATGAATATGCTCTACTTGAAAAGGAACGTCTTTCACTCCACAGTTTGTATCATAAATTTATGAAAATCTCTATAATAGAATCTCCTTTTCCTTTGCGTGAGGTGAAAAAATCGCTATTTATTTACGGATTTGCGTGATATAAGAAGGGATACAGAAAAATGTGTGCGATCGCTCAAATGAAGACAAATTCCCCAAAACCACATCCAAAGCAGTACGAATTTCTTCCCAATATTCATTTTCTTCTAAAGTAATTGTGACTTTCATCATTATGTATGACTCATTTATCTTACCAGTCAATCATACCACTCTTTTGACATTGCGTGAGGTGAAAAGAGATTTTAGGGGGTTGAGGGAGTGCGATAGCGAAGCACGACCTAGGAATCGCTGTTTGGGAGGTTGAAGGGATGCGATCGCAGCAAAATATTTATTCAAGCAGTAGCAAATACAGTATATTTCCTTTCTTCAGGATCACGAAAAGCTAAAACAATATCAAGATTAGAAATACCTAACTTCATTAGTTTAATAGTACGATTATATCCTATACTCAGGCGATCAATGAAATTAATCTAAATCTTCTTCAGTCAAACCAGCATCTTTCAAAATACTTCCCAGTGTACCCGTAGGTAGATCACGATTACTATCAATAGGTATAGAAAGAATCACACTCATACCTTCCTTAATATAGATATGATGACTACCTGTAATCCTTTTTAGATTCCATCCATAGCGTTCAACAATCTTACACAGAGACTTACCAGAAACCGATTGCGTAAAGATAACTCAATTAACTGTTTTTGTGGTTCAATTTCTTCTTGCTGACTAGCAACTTCTAACCGACCTTGAACAGCATCTTTCAACATTTCTAATAAATGTTCATAACCTAAGTAGGTTGACGTTGAAAATTGTCGTTATAGCAAGGCAAGAGGCAAGAGGCAATAGTAAAGAAGTTTTCAGCGATTTTACGTTTCTTTACACAGTTTGGTTTTATTGTGTTCACCTACTTAGTCAGTGCTTGCGCTATCGCTCAAAACTTAAATTTTGTACAATTTGCAAGAAACAGACAAATAATCTATAATCATATTTGACCCTATAAATTTTGTGAGGCACTATGTCTGTCATTAGTGCAAGTGAAGCGCGGGCTAATTTTCCCGATATTATGAAACTTTTCTGTTTCAAAAATTCTGATTCGTCTAGCTCTGTATAAATCTTTTACCTACTGCTAGGAGGGAACTAGAACAATGCAGTAGAACCGCATAGATTTAATTGTCAAGGTACAGATTACCATTAGGCAGTGAGGTTTTTAGACAGGTTGATTACCTTTCCTGTGGTAATTATGTAACATAAGTCACTGGAGGAAGACAGCCTCTAGTTGGCTTTCATCCCTTGCCTAAAGGACAGTTAAGTTTTTCCGCCACGCTCCAAAACTTGCCCTCAATGGTTTTTAGCCTATTTTCTTATAAAAACTTGTAACTTTGTCAAGCGATACCTACAGGGATGCGATAGCGCAAGTGCTGACTTGTCAGTTCGCTCAACTTACAGCAAATTTTAATCAACCGTGCCACAAATAAAAATGGTGAAAACCAGTACCAAACTTCATTCTGCGATTAATTTTTGTGGTGGGTTTAATCTCAAACTGCTGTAAACCCCAAAACTCAAAAACCTACTTAGATGCAAATTTATTTGAGATTTGCTTTAAAGCTAACCACATAAAGGTTGGGATAGTTGTACTGTAGCGATTAAATAGTCTCAATGGTTCTTGAATCAAACGATATAACCACTCACATCCTAAATGACGTATCCAATAAGGCGCTCTTTTATGACTTTCTGCAAAGACAGAAAATGCCCCCCCCAAACCAATCATCACAGCCTGAATTTTGTCTTTGTGTTGGTTCATCCATAACTCTTGTTTTGGACATCCTAAAGCCACTAAAACTATTCCTGCACCACTATCGTGAATCTTTTTGATAATAGCTTCATCCTCTGCGTGTGTGAGTGGACGAAATGGTAAAGGCTCCATCCCAGCAATTTTTACATTTGGAAAGACACGCTCTAACTTGTTTCTTATCTTCTCTAGAGTTACTACATCAGCACCTAAGAAAAAAAGATGAATATCTCTTAGCGGAGCTAATTTACACAAAGATAAAAGAATATCCATACCAGCAACGCGGTTTTGAGAACCTGCACCCATTAGTTTCAACATCCAAACCAACGGCATTCCGTCAGGAGTTGCAATATCCGCACTCTTTAAAACAGAGGAAAACTCTGGATGCCAATAAGCCTCTACGAGCATATGGGTATTAGATACGCAAATAACTTTGCTGACTTTACTCATCGCCCATTCTAATATGATATTTATTTGAACTTCAAAGGGTAAGGCAGTAACAGGAGAGCCAATTATATCAATCCTGGCAGGGGTTATTGAAGTTTCAAATTCCGGAGATGGATGTAAGTATTGAATTTGATTTTTTGTAGTTAGCATCTTTTTATTTATATTGTTGAGTTGTAAAAATCTTAAGATAATGTTTAAAACTCAAAGTTAGTAAACAATCATCTGAGTTGTTTGATAGTAACCTTTCACCCTTTCACATTTCCCCTACCTCCCAACGATAAATAGTAAGGATTGAGGTCATACCAAAATCTCTACAATCATTTCCTGACAAGATTTTCTGGGAATTAAACACAAATTTCTATTCTCAATAAGAATTACGTAACGCCTATATTTTGATTACTTAGGGCTTGCTGAATAAAGCTAAAACCGTTTATTAATAAAGGTTTCGCGGATTTTTATCACAAAAAAGTGCCAGGTTTTGGCTTATTGTGTCTCAAAATAGGTGCATTTTTCCTTGTCGGGTTTGGAAGATTGAGCATATCCATATAGCTAAAACTGTTCCCTGATCCTTCCTGTTCCCTATCTTCACAAACAACTTTTTCAGCCAACCATAATTATTGGGACTAAAGGTATGTTAATAACCCAAATTCAATTTTGAAACTTGCTCTTCGACTGGGTTTCAAACACCTGAATTCTTACGATAAATAAATGGCTTTGAGCAATTTGTAGGAGGGGGTAAATAATTACGTTTTACAGTAATGTAAACCTAGTATTTGATCTTCATATATCAACAGTAATCGCACCCAAAATAGGAGTAGAAGAGAAATTTAATTGCTCTAATGCTTTGGCTAAAACAGAACGGTTTGTTTTACCTACTCCTATAACCAAAATACTTGCATCTGTATGCCTACTCAGGATATTAGTATCTGCAAAACCTAATAGATGTGATGTGTCATATATGATTAAGTCAAAACTTTGTTTAAATTGTTCTGTCAAGCTTTCCATCTGAGGAGATGACAGTAAACTTGTGGGATTTTGGGAAATTTCTCCAGTAGTTAAGATAAACAAGTTATCCTCTAAGAATAATTTTTCTATATCATTTGCAGTCGCTTTCTGTGAACCATAATTTTGTTCTCTGGTACCGCTACTATGTCTGTGTATAACATTCTCAAAATTTAGCCCTTCAGCAATCAGATTGCTTAATCCTTTTGTATTAGGCAAGTCCAATATTTTATGGATACTAGGATTACGTAGATTTGCGTCCACCAATAGCACACGTTTACCCATGACTGCTGCTGTCTGAGCTAGGTAAAAAGCAATTGTCGATTTACCATCTCCAGGAGCCGCTGAAATGACTGCTAGAGAACGGAGAGAACTATCACCTTTGAGCAGAGCAATATTTGTATAAACAGAGCGAAAAGATTCCCAAAACTTTGAGATGTTCTGTTTTTGATCAGGCTGACCATTTTTACCAAACTTAATATGAGGAATATTCCCTAATATAGGAAATTTAATTTTATCTTTAACTTCCTCAAGGTCATAAAAAACGTTGTTGAGCTTATCTATAAGTAAAGCAGATCCCGTGCTTAATAATAAGCCCAAAACTGTTCCTAAAATTAAATTTTGTGTGGTACTTAGTGCAAGATTTTCCGGCTGAATAGGAGGAGTAATTATCTGCCAAGGTACCTGCTTTTGGGCTGAATCTATGCGTAATCTTTCCCGTTCCGTTAAAAAGCGATTAAGATTATCAACAGCAATTTTTAATTGTCGTTCTAAATCATCTTTTTGACGAATAATAAAGGGAAAGAGTTTAATCTGTTGCCGCAAAGAATTTTCAGCTTGATTAAGAGATTGGATTTCTGTTTTTAATACCTCAATTGTTTTTCAACAAATTTAATTCCCAATTTAGTTTGTGTTTGGCGTTCTTCTAAACTGTATTTTAAGTATGATTCAGATGCTTGATTTAATACAAACAAAACTTTTTTAGGGTTGGGATCTTGGTAACTGACTTCTAAAATTTGGGTATTGGGTAGGAGTTTGATATTAAGTTGAGGTGCGCTGCTACCTGGGTAATACTTTTGCACTTTTTGGGTGATAGGAGACATCAATTTAGGACTTTGTAAAATTTTTAACTGAGTTTCATCTATTTTGTTAGAATCACCTCTGTTATATCTGTCATCTTGGACTACTTTATCTTCAGCGGTTATCGGCTCAGTTAAAAGTTCAAATTTAGAAACATACATTTGAGGCTTATTCAAAGCTAATCCTACACTAACAGATGCAAAAGTGGTTGTTCCGATGGCAATTACAATGATTCTGCGACGAACAACTACCAATAATTTACCTAAGTTTAATCCACCTTCATTACTCTCTTCTGACTGATCTGTGTAGAGGAGAGGCATATATTGATGCTGATGTCCATTTGTTTTCGACAAATTCTCATAAGGATAGTGTTTTCTTATCATCGCCAACCTTCTATATTTTCTATTTTCTGAAGCATCCACTTTTGGAACAAATATAATCCTCGTAATCTAAAAGCCCTACGATATGGTTCATTGAAAGAAGTCTATCTGCCAAAAGGGAAAGTAAATACTCTCATATTTAAGGAATATTTTTGCGATCTTTGTCTACATGATCTTCTGTTTATATAGCGTATCCTCAACAAAACTGTTCTCCCAAAAGAGCCGTACCCAAATCAAATAGGAGTTCTATATTTTTGTTTTGTTGAATTATAAAACCATAATTATCATAGTTTTGAGCAATAATTGTGAAAATTATGTAAAATAAATATAAACTTAGGAAATAGATATTTACTTTTAAATTTTATTATATTTTGATTTGGTGTAATGCTTTACTTCTCAGTTATAATACATCCCTCTATAAGCATAAAATTTTCCCCACAACCCAAGATTATATTATTAAATATATATGTCTAGCGATAGAGATGTATATTTTTCTAATCATTGTATAGTGTTGCCAGAATTCTTGATTAACTTGGCAAACACTAATACTGAAACTCCATACCTTTTGAATTAACTGATAGATTTTAAACAGATATTATCCCATATCTGATTAAGATAATTCTTGAGAATATACTATCTAAAAAGTGTGAAAAAGTTTCACAAGGTATCATTGTTGTCCTAAAGTTTTTTGGAAAAAAGGTAAAAATGGCTATAAATAACCATGTTAAATTAGGTAAAGACGTTAAAATTTTTCATCCGCACCTTGTTAATCTTTACGGTTGTGAAGTTGGAGATGAAACCAAGATTGGCTGCTTTGTTGAAATCCAGAAAAATGTCATAGTCGGAGCTAAATGCAAAGTTTCATCACATACATTTATTTGCGAAGGCGTAATCATTGATGACGAAGTGTTTATTGGTCACGGAGTGATGTTTACCAATGACATTTACCCTCGTGCAACGAATGAAGATAGCAGCCTAAAGACTGAAGCTGATTGGTGTGTAATTAGGACTTATGTGAAACGCCGTGCCTCTATTGGTAGTAATGCCACAATCCTCGCAGGAGTCACAATTGGCGAAAATGCCATAATTGGGGCTGGAGCAGTAGTCACCTATGATGTTCCTGATTACGCAACTGTGGTTGGAGTCCCTGCAAGAGTCATAGGTGGTATTCCTAATACAGGTAAGTTGCCAATAGTAGCTCATTCAGATCAACCTGGTAATACTTCGGCTTTTAAAGCAATTTCCAATAGGTTTTAGAGAACTCCACAAAAAGAAATGCCCAATGTCATTCTGTTCGCGCAGCGTGCCAGAGGCATTACGAAACGAAGTGTAGTGAAGAATCTCAAGAGATGCTTCGTTTCGCTATGGCTAACGCCACGCTCCGCGAACGCTACACTCAGCATGACAAAACAGGATCATTTATTTTTTGGCTTACTCTTAAACAATATCTTTAGCAAATTCAGAGCTTAATAAATTTTGCCAATTTGTCTACAATGGACTATGCAACAATGTTATTTTACAACATATTCTACCTTTCAAATTTCTAAAAAAATCAAATGTTCCGGCAACAAACTATCTGATTTTTTGCTTTTTCGAGCTAGAAATTCAAGGAAGATATGGTTTTATCATCATATTAATCTTCAAGATAATCGAAATAATTTCAAAAAGATTATTTTCAAGAAACGGTGTAAATTGCTAGTTAATTACTTTGTTTTTTCATTGTTTTCTAGTGATTAATTTTTGTAAAATTCACTCTTTATATAGTGGGGATATAATGACAAATACTCATGCTCATTCTGAAATGGCTTTTGATAAAAATATTTATTCAAATAGGCTGAATATCTCTACTAATCAGCAAGTCCAGGCAATTAATACAATCAAAATTGGTGTTATCGGCTATGGCTATTGGGGTCCGAATTTAGTCCGCAGTTTTGCTGATATTCCAGGAGCAGAAGTCATAGCAGTTAGTGATTTTCAAGTAAATAGACTAGCAAAGGTGCAATCTCGGTATCCAGCCGTCAAGTTAACGACAAATAGCCAGGACCTGTTTGCAGATCCAAATATTGATGCAATTGCGATCGCTACACCAGTTTCTACCCATTACAATTTAGCCTTAGCTGCATTGCAAGCAGGGAAACACGTATTAGTAGAAAAACCCATGACTGTTTCCTCCCAACAGGCAATGAGACTGATAGATGAGGCAGAAAGACGCAATTTGGTGTTGATGGTAGATCACACCTTTGTGTATACAGGTGCAGTGCGAAAAATGCAGGAACTGGTAGCGGCAAAGGCTATCGGCGATATCTATTATTATGATTCCGTGCGTGTCAACTTGGGATTATTCCAGCATGATGTGAATGTAATCTGGGATTTGGCAGTTCATGACCTCTCAATTATGGACTATGTATTGCCGTCGAAGCCTTATGCCGTATCTGCTACAGGCATGAGTCACATTTCTAGCGAACCAGAAAACATTGCCTACTTAACCTTATTTTTTGATCATAATTTGATTGCACATATTCATGTCAATTGGCTCGCACCAGTAAAAGTACGGCGGACAATACTGGGTGGTAGTCAAAAAATGGTCTGCTATGACGATTTAGAACCGAGTGAAAAGATTAAGGTGTACGACAAAGGAATTACTGTGAATGACAGTCCTGAGAACGTTTACCAAATGCTGGTCGGCTATCGCACCGGTGATATGTGGTCTCCCAAGTTGGATATGACAGAAGCTTTACAAACCGAGGCATTACATTTTATTGATTGTATTCGCCAAGGGAATCGCCCTATCACAGATGGAGAAGCAGGATTGCGGGTAGTGAGAATTCTGGAAGCTGCTACCCAATCCATCACGCAGCAGGGACGATTAGTTGAACTTGACTTAGCAGAGGTGGCAGCATGATTCCATTTGTAGACTTGAAAGCTCAGTACAATAGCATCAAAAATGAAATTAACGCCGCTGTCTTTAAAGCCCTAGAAAGTACACAATTTGTCTTAGGTAGTGAGGTCGTTGCTTTAGAAGAAGAGTTTTCTTACTACTGTGATGCTAAATATGGAATCGCTGTGAATACAGGTACTAGCGCCAGCAATTCTCATTTTGAAAAAAATAAAGTATTAGCCCCGATTTTGGAATTCAAAATATAGTACAAAGTAACTATTTTTTAGCCATTGCCTCTGGCTAAAAAAACAGTCGGGTTGAAAAATAAGTATGAATACTCAATAAACTAGAGAGATTGCTTGACAACGAATGGGGAAAATCCAGTTTATCGTTCGGGTTTTAGAATAGGGAATCCAAGGGAAATAAAAATTTATAATTGTTGTCAGATGATGTAAAATCGGTGAGTTAAAAATCTGATAGTGCATCAAATTACTCAAACATGAC
>NZ_LJOU01000195.1:0-2459 GCF_001672085.1 Anabaena sp. AL93
CTCCCCTACTCCCCCCACTCCCTAAACCAGGAGTTTAAAAGAGGTAAATACAGATTTACAACCTATGCAGCAAATTCAAGCCATGCGAATCAGTACCACAGGTGCTAAATAAATTAAATTTTTCCGCTAATTGTTGAACTTCCTCAGTTTCCACCACACTAGGTTTCCAAGGTTTGGGGTTATTGTAAGCGTAGAAAGTCTCAACACCATCAATACCATGACCCGCAGCCGCAGGAATGAGGTCAAAATGCGATCGCCTATACCGGGCTGGGTGAGCAAGTACCGCTAGTCCGCCCGCTTCATGAACAGCTTTAATAACGTTAACTGCTTGATAAGCCTTACCTGTGCTAGGAATTTTTTGTAAATATGGCTGCATACTGGGATGTTCTGACTCAAAAGCATAAGCCAGAATGTGAACTTCATTATCCAGCAGATTGGCATTAATTTCTGCACCACTCCACAGATATGGAGCATGAGCATCAGGATTACGCCATTTCCAATCTTCTAACCAAACCAGGGCTGCTTGGTAGCCACTAATACTATGATGATCAGTGATAGCTAACCCTTTTAAACCAATTGCGATCGCTTGACCCATCAAATCACCCGGTTTTAGTTTGCCATCGGAGTGAACCGTGTGCATATGAAAATTAAATAACTGGGGACAACTTTGTGCATCAATGCGTTGGAATACTTGCTTTAGTAGTTCCTTAGAAACAGTAGTCCGGGCAAAATTTATAACCATAACCCCTCTACACAAAAATTACATTCTTCTCAAAACACCAACACGCCACACTTGTAAACGAGATATAACTAATACCACTAACCAGTAAATACAGATACTTCCTCAACGGCACCAATTGATTTTTGCAATATGTTAAGACTACGTTAGCAAATATTAACGCTGATGGCGATGAGTATTTTTGATTACTTCCATCAAGAGAATATAAATTTTGCGTATAGTTTCTATCTGTTTACCGCCATTGTCACCACAAACTGATCAATTCACCTGCTCCATTGATCACTTCACCAATTACATTAGCAGAGATATCCTGAGATTGAAAATGAGTAATTACCTGTTCTGCTTGCTGAGGTGGAACTAATAACACAAAGCCAATACCCATATTGAATGTATTATACATAGCCTCAGCACCTACAGAACCAGCCGCAGCTAACCAATGGAATACAGGGGGAACAGTCCAACTATCAGGAATCATCTTAATTGATTGACCCTTGCTTAAACATCTTGGTAAATTTTCTGGTAAACCACCGCCAGTAATGTGAGCCATGCCATGAACTTCTAAACCTGATTGCAACGCAGCTAAAACAGATTTTACATAAATGCGTGTAGGTGTAAGCAAAGTTTCCCCAATAGATGCACCATTGAATAAATCTGGGGTATCAGTCCAAGCAAAACCACCATCACTGACAATTTTTCTGACCAAACTCAAACCATTACTATGGACACCTGAACTAGCTAAACCGATAGCTACGTCCCCCACCTGCACCTGAGAACCATCCAACATTCGGCTTTTTTCCACAATTCCCACGCAAAAACCAGCCAAGTCGTATTCACCAACCTGGTAAAAACCGGGCATTTCCGCCGTTTCTCCCCCCAATAAAGCCGAACCCGCCAATTTACAACCAGTAGCTATCCCCGCTACCACCTGAGTTAATTGTTCCTTATCTAACTTACCTGTAGCCACATAATCTAGAAAAAACAGCGGTTCTGCACCCGATGTCAACACATCATTAACGCACATCCCCACCAAATCTATGCCCACAGTATCATGACGGTTGAGAATTTGAGCTATTTTCAGCTTTGTCCCCACACCATCTGTCCCCGAAACCAAAACTGGTTCTTTGTAACCTGTAGGCAGTTGAAAGCAACCACCAAAGCCACCCAGTCCCCCCAAAACCTCTTTTCTAAAGGTGCTGTGAACCAAATTGCGAATTTGATCTACAAAAGCTCTACCTGCTTCCACATCAACGCCTGCATCCCGATAATCCATGCCTAACTACACCGTTATCAATTCATAACTTTAGGTTATTATTATCACACAATTTAGCTGATAAAACCTCTTCTGATCAGGAAAATGCCATTCGTACGACCCAATTCATTCGCAATCAAGCGATAAGACATTGCATTGAACATAATTTAAAACCTGATACAGCACCTCTTGATGTTATGAGGTACAGTTTTTTATCGCCAAACTCGTAGGGGCGCAGGCCCTGCGCCCTCCATTATTGTTGTTGTCAAAAAATCTCCATGAAACTAGCACCGCAAGGCGGAAGTCAAAAGTCAAAAGTCAAAGGTCAAAAATAATATGGCGTAAGCTTTTTAGTGATTGAGAATGGTTGTTTTATTTACGCCGTGCTGTACTAGTAGTTCGTCAAATTTATTTATTTTGACGGGTAATGACCGGAAAAAACTTCTGTTCTTCCCTCCCCTACCCCCCTAC
>NZ_LJOU01000083.1:0-28501 GCF_001672085.1 Anabaena sp. AL93
AGGCAATAGGCAATAGGCAAGAGGCAAGAGGCAAGAGGCAAGAGGCAATAGGCAATAGGCAAGAGGCAAGAGGCAAGAGGCAAGAGTAAAGAAGTTTTCAGGGATTTTACGTCTCTTTACACAGTTTGGTTTTATTGTGTTCACCTACTTAATGTAAGTCGCTAGTTAGGTAAATTGTCAGAATCAGGATGTCCAGGATTAAAGGATGAACAGGATGAAACCAGAGCTTTTTTTACCAATTACCTATTACCAATTACCCATTACCAGCCTCAACGAGATAACCAAGTAGTGAGACAGAATTAATTACACAATGTCATTGCGTTAGCGTTGCGTGGCGTTAGCCATATGGAACAAAGTGAAATGAAGCAATTCCAAGGGTTGTGATTGCTTCCCTTCGCTCGCAATGACTGTAAATATTTTTGTCCAATTACTTAGCAACTTGAGTTAATAACAAAAAGTTGTTCATCAAACCTAGTTTTATTGTATCTTGTATCTCTGGTAATTTTGTGAGTTTAAGTACAAAATAATACATAACTTCAGGCTACCACGTTGATTAAAGTCAACAATTCTTAGATAATTACTTTCCCCGTTCTCAAGAGACTTCCAAATAAAAAAATGTCCCAAAACTGATGCAGAAATTCTCTCTCTGTGTACTCTGTGCCTCTGTGGTTCGTTTCTTAGGATAATTTATTTCTTGGAAGTCTCCAAAGGTTTTCCGTCTAAATTCTTATAATAAACAAATTGCCTAATTTACAACTTTGGTAATAGGTTTAACCCCAATTTCAATTTTCATCAACTTTATCAGCATCATCAAAATGACAAAAACTAACTCAGACCTACTAAAAAACTCCGATTCTGCCATTAACGAACTAATTAACCAAGAATTACAGCGCCAACGTGATCACCTAGAATTAATTGCCAGTGAAAACTTTACCTCCGCTGCCGTATTAGCGGCTCAAGGTTCAGTATTAACCAATAAATACGCCGAAGGCTTACCCGGTAAACGCTACTATGGCGGTTGTGAGTTTGTTGACAAAATTGAACAAATAGCCATTGACCGAGCTAAACAGCTATTTGGTGCGGCTCATGCCAATGTTCAACCCCATTCCGGCGCCCAAGCTAATTTTGCCGTCTTCCTGACCCTGCTGCAACCAGGAGACACAATTATGGGTATGGACTTATCTCATGGAGGACACCTGACTCACGGTTCACCAGTGAATGTTTCTGGTAAATGGTTTCAAGTCCGTCATTATGGCGTAAGTAAAGAAACCGAACAACTAGACTATGACCAAATCCGTGATTTAGCGATCAAAGAACGTCCTAAACTGTTGATTTGTGGTTATTCAGCCTATCCTCGGATTATTGACTTTGAAAAGTTCCGCAGTATTGCTGATGAAGTTGGTGCTTATTTACTTGCAGATATTGCTCACATTGCTGGTTTAGTGGCGACTGGTCATCATCCCAATCCTCTGCCTTATTGCGATGTTGTCACAACTACAACTCATAAAACCTTACGTGGTCCAAGAGGTGGCTTGATTTTGACCCGTGATGCCGAATTGGGTAAAAAGCTGGATAAATCAGTTTTCCCCGGAACTCAAGGTGGACCACTAGAACACGTTATTGCTGGTAAGGCTGTGGCTTTTGGAGAAGCTCTCAAACCTGAGTTTACAGACTATTCTGGGCGGGTAATTGCAAATGCTCGGGCGATGGCTACTCAATTACAAAACAGAGGCTTTAAATTAGTGTCTAATGGCACTGACAATCACTTGATGTTAGTAGATTTACGTTCTGTTGGCATGACTGGGAAGAAAGGAGATCAACTAGTTAGCACTGTGAATATCACCGCGAATAAGAATACAGTTCCCTTTGATACTGAATCACCTTTTGTTACCAGTGGTTTAAGATTGGGTTCTCCAGCGATGACAACTAGAGGTTTAGGTGTGGCAGAATTTACGGAAGTTGCGAATATTATTAGCGATCGCCTACTTTCCCCAGATTCAGATACAGTAACTAAAGATTGTTTAATGAGAGTCGCCGCATTGTGCGATCGCTTCCCATTATATCCCCACCTAGAAATTCCTGTACCAGCCCTAGTTTAAGCAACCTTGGATTAGTGTAGGGTGGCCATTGTCCACCCTCTGTACTCTCTGTAACCCAGGTTTCATGACAAATTGGTGCTTGACAAAGTTCTGAGTTTCGACTATGATTATGTTATGCGTGGGAAAGTGTGCGCCCATATATATAGACTGTTCATTCATCAGAATCAGGATTTTCAGAATTTAAGGATTTTTAGCATCTGATCTTCAAGATGGTGGAAAACAGTAGAACGAATATTTTTTCTTAATCTCCATGTGTCACCATGCTGCAAATGAGCAAACCAGCTTTGTAAAACTTGTCTGATTGTTTCTTGATCCAGAATCCCTCGTTGATGTTGTGAGATAGTTTTCTTAATTCTTTTAACGCTTTGACGTAAGCTATTACTACGGACTTTAATTTGCTTAGGTAACACACGAAAACCGACAAAATTTGCTCCGTGTTTAGTCTCAAATAATTGGCTTTTAATTGGGTGAATTTTTAATCTTAGACTGGCTAAATATCCTTCAATAGAAATTCTGGCATTAGCTAAAAAGATTTTATCATCACCAAATAAAGCAAAATCATCAACGTAGCGAATATACTTTTTACATTTAAGTTGATCTTTGATAAAATGGTCAAAACCGTTTAAGTAGACATTTGCCATAAATTGACTTGTCAAATTACCAATAGGTAAACCACGTCTTCTTCCTAAAGGTGATAATAAGTCATCTCCGGGAAAATAATGCACTACCAACTCTTGTTCATTACTATGGTCTATGATTTTATCAAGTAACCAGAGGGTATCAGCACATTTAATTTTGCGGTGAATTAGAGATTTTAAGATTTGATGATCTATACTCGGGAAGTATTTACGAATATCAGCTTGAAAGATATATTTACTAGAACGAGCAAATTTTGTAAAGCGACGCAAAGCTCGGTGTGAACCATAACCAACTCGGTTAGCGTAAGAATCATGAATAAATGTACTTTCAAAAATAGGAGTAACAACACGACAAAGAGCATGATGTACTACCCTATCACGATAAGGTGCAGCAGAAATTAAGCGAGGCTTGGGTTCAAAAATTTCAAATGTTGTATATTCTCCAGGAGTATAGGTTTTTAATTTGAGTTCTGCTTGTAAATTAAATAATTCTCTTTCTAGGTTATGATTAAACTCGAGAACATCAGGTTTAAATCGCTTTGCTTTTTGTGCTTGTTTTGCTGCTAGAAGTAAGTTACTAAAATCTGTAATTTCTTCCCAAAGATTACCATATCTTTTCATATTCCAATTTTTCTATATAATAATGTAGGTTGGGTTTCCTAACGTCAACCCAACACTTACAAAGATTTGTTGGGTTGCGCTGTCGCTTAACCCAACCTACAATTTTATTAGTTATTTAATGTCAACTTTTCCTGTTGTTTTATCCAACCACCTAAATCTAAACCAATTTCGTTAAGTAATCTTTGGATATATTCGTAACGGTCGGTGGAAATTAGATTAAAATCAAAAAGTAATCTGGTTTGATATCTGAGAATTTCTAGTTTAATATTAGAAGACTTTAATTGTGCGAGTTTTGGAGAACTATAACGAGCAATCAGCAATTCATCTAAAATGTCATAAAGAACAGTAGTGATTCTATTACCTAGTATAAACTTATGATTTCGTGGTAAACGATTAATAATCGGTACATACCATTTAATTAAATCGTAAGTTTTCTGAATTATAGGTAAATCACCCATTTTTTATATGCTATTTCTGATGTAGTTTAGAGTCGAGCAAGTCTTCGGTTTTACCCTACCAAGCTACCCGACTCAGTTTTATATTCGGACAGAATTGCTTCTATCGCTGGGTTAGGTTTGGACTCCTCATATACGCTTGATAAATTCCCATTTACCAATTCTGACTTTGAAGAGTGCTGAACGAAGACACGACCCGAAAACCGTAGTTGTTGTTGCGATTGTCACGCAAATTCCTATTGCGATTCGCAGACCGACAATTCCTAGCGTTGTTGTTCCAAGAACCGCCGCGCAAGAGTCGGAATCACCTACCCCAAGATGAACAATATCATTAGCTACTTGTTGTTAGACTATTTGGATACAAATTTTAATAATTCTGTCTTGTTGCTATTTTCTTAATTGATGTGATATACTTTAAATGATGCATCAAGATTTTTCCTAAAAAAATATTTTTCCGCCAAAGGCGGGGGGCTAAGAAGGGAAAAGAGAAAGAAGTGCAGAGGGTGAAAGAGTAAAAGTATAAAGGGCTACAAAGTCCTGAACGAAGACACGACCCGAAAACCGTAGAGGTTGAAGCGAGCGTCACGCAAATGCCTATTGCGAATCGCAGACCGACAATTCCCAGCGCCGCGGTCCCAAGAACCGCCGCGCAAGAGCTTATATTGTGCGCTTTGACTAATTAAAGCACTGCCGTCTTTAGGCGCGTTATTATAATTTTCTTCATAATCATCTTCACACCATTCCCACACATTACCGTGCATATCACACAAACCAAAAGAGTTCGGGGGGAAAGTTCCTACATCTGTGGTTTGTTGGCGATATTTACCTTTTGTACCGGAAGTGTAAGGATAATTACCATCATAGTTTACCAAATCAGGGGTGATATTGTCACCAAAATAAAATGGTGTGGTTGTCCCGGCTCTACAAGCGTACTCCCATTCAGCCTCACTGGGTAAACGGTATTTTTTACCTGTAGCTTTACTAATTCTAGCACAAAATTCCTGTGCGTCAAGCCATGAAACCTGTTCCACTGGTCTATTTTTGCCAGAAAAATAGGAGGGTTTGGGATTTAGATCATGATTGATTTTTGGTAACACTGCGACTCTTTCCCATTGTGCTTGAGTAACAGTAAACTTGCCCATGTAAAATGGTTGAATGGTAACTTGATGTTGGGGACTTTCGTTATCATATCTTTCTGATTCATTTTTTGGAGAACCCATTTTAAAAGTTCCCCCAGGGATAGCAATCATTTCTAAAGAAATACCATTACCTAAATCTTGGGTAAATGATCTGTGAGAATTATTAAATTGCGGTGGAATATTTGCTGGTTGGGGTGGGTTAGTTGGGGTAGAAATAAATTGCTGAAAAATTTGTTTAAAGGGATTATTAGAAACCTGTGGTTGAAGAGGAATAACAACAATTTTTTGACTGATAGGATTTTTCAATGCTGCTAAAACTTCCCTTGCTGAATTATAACGTTTGCGAGGAATATCCTGCAACATTGTTTCTAAAATATCAGTTAATTCTTGACTTAAAGAAACATACTTTTGCCATTGCCATTGCATTTCTTCGGTATCAAATAGTTTATCTTGTCCGTCGGATTTTTGAAAATATCCCGTCAATAATCGCACACAGGTAACAGCTAAACTATAGAGATCACTACTATGATAAACCATGCCACGAGATTGTTCTGGAGGAGCATATCCGGGTGTACCTGTAACAGTCCCAACTCTAGTTAAAATACTGCTACTGGTTTCTTTGGAAACGCCAAAATCAATTAGGAATAATTTACCTTGTTTACTTCTGATAATATTTTCTGGTTTAATATCTCGATGAATAACATGATTATCATGAATAAATTGGATAACTGGCAATAATTCTGTGAGGATAATTATAATTTGGGATTCGTTTAATTTACCTTGAGTTTGAAATTCTTGCAAAAGATTTTGACCATCTATAAATTCTTGGACTAAATAAAGTAAACCATCTTGAGAAAAAAATGCGAGTAAGTCTGGTATTTGGGAATGTTTTCCCAAGTCTTGCAGTCTGACGGCTTCTTGTTGAAATAGTTCTGTAGCTTTTTGTAAGGCTGCGCTTCCGGCTTGTTGGGGTAAAAACTGTTTAATGACGCAGGGGGTGTTTAATCTTTCTTCATCTATTGCTCGAAAAGTCTTGCCAAAACCACCTTCTCCCAGGAATTTAATCGGACGATAGCGATCTCGTAGGACTATTTTACCGTCACAGTTTTCACAAAAGCTAGTACCTTGGGGATTTTCGTAATTACATTGAGGGTTAAGACATTGACTCATGGTAGGCGCTGGGTATATCTAGGGATAATTATAACATACTACTGTCTGATAGCGTAGCGTGGCGCAAGCCATATCAAGATATCCACCGATTTAGAGACTTCCAAATAAAAAAATGTCCCAAAACTGATGCAAAAATTCTCTCTCTGTGTACTCTGTGCCTCTGTGGTTCGTTTCTTGGATAATTTATTTCTTGGAAGTCTCTTAAAGATTTTCAGGATGATGATATTTTATGATGATCTGTAATTTATTGATGGAATATTTGTCTGAATCAGGATATCCAAGATTTAAGGATTTTCAGGATAATTTTGTTTGATGTTATGTTCTTGGAAATTTAGATTTTTTGAGAACATTTATTCTATCTAAATAGTAATTTTAGACAATATTTTTGTTAATTGCTGACTATTCAAATCAAAATCCTTCCCATTCCCAAAAATCTCCAACAACAATCCTGAAAATCCTGATTCAGACAATATTGTTATTAAATATTCACATCAAAATCCTTCCCATTCCCAAAAATCTCCAACAACAATCCTGAAAATCCCGAAATCCTGAAAATCCTGATTCAGACAATATTTTGCTTACAAGCCACAGCAAAACGTTCAATTCCCGCCAAATCAGCATGAATAGAAATATTGCCATAATTCCCATTACTTACCAATAATTCCCGCATCATTTCCGCCTGTCCTGCCATCATTTCAATTAACCACAGCCCTCCAGGACGCAAATAATCATGGGAAACATTAATTAAATGACGAATATAGTCTAAACCATCCGCACCACCATCTAAAGCTAAATGGGGTTCATGTTTCACCACTTCCGGCTGTAAAGTTAAGACCGTATCACTAGGGATATAGGGTGGATTGGATACCATACCGCTAAACTGACCCTTGAGAGATTCTAGAGGTTGCCACCAAGAACCCTGATAAAATTGCATCCGTTCCCGAAAACCCAAATTTTCAGCATTGGTTTGAGCTACGGCTAAAGCAGCAGGACTAATATCTACAGCATGAATCATCGCATCTGTAAAGACTTCAGCTAAACCGATGGATATCGCCCCACTACCCGTCCCCAAATCCGCCCAATGTCCAGCTTTCATTCCACCATTAGCAGCAGCCACAGCCAAATCAATCAATATCTCTGTTTCTGGTCTAGGAATTAAGACCGCATTGGATACCGTGAGTTGAAACTTTCGCCAAGCCGTCATGCCCGCAACATACTGAACCGGTAAACGGTCATCTAATCGCCTTTGCCACAATTGCTCTAATTCTGTTAAAGACAATTGAATGGGGATTTCCTGCCATGTTTTGAAAGACTCTAAACGCAGTGCCAAGCGGTCTAAATTAGCTATTGTTAATAATAGCCAATCTACCTCCATTGGGGATATATCCGCAGCTATAGCCGATTGAATTGCGGTTTTTCGCCACTGCCAAAGTTCTAATCCAGAAACCTTATAATTTGGCTTTAACATATCAGGAGGTAAAAATAATTTTCTATTTCTTGGGTTGCGCGGGAACTATAGAACGAATAAATTCTATTGACTCCCGTGAAGGAAACAAGAAAATTTTATTAGTGCTGGGATCATTACTACTACTGAGTGTATCAATCACTCTATACAAATCTAATACCTGAATTTCTGTATTAGCTGCTTCCTGTGGTTTAGCCTTTTTAAATGCTTCTAAAAGAGCCACTGCTTGTTCTTTTTCAAAATAGAAAGGAATTAATCGCTCCTTTCCTGCTTGTCCTTTGGGAATTGTTAAATAGCTATTGTCTTGCTTAAATTTTGGCACAAACAAAGGAATACCATCAAATTTTTTGTCTGTTTTACCACTGGTATTCAGCATAGTTATTGCTTGATCCACTTGTTGTTTACTAGGGACTAAGCTAAAAACTATATTAGAGTCTTTCTTCTTATTATTTTCTACAACTAATTTATAGTATTCTGCTAAAGAAAGAGGTGTGATTTTGATAGTGCTTGCTAACTGAGGATTTTCTTTTTTTAGTCGCTGTTCTAGAAAAATCTGAGCATCTTTCTTGCTCAGAAAAAAGCCTACCTGGGAAATAGTCTTGGATTGATTTTTCCTAGAGATAACTACAAATTCTCCTTGGGCATTAGTTAGTGTAAAAACGGGTACTTCTTGTAAAGTTTTTACCACTTGCTCCTGTGGTAAAGCTAAGGCTTGGAGATTATTGATTCCCAATATTCCGCCAAACATCACACTACCAGCCAAACCCAATGTCAAGCCCCAACGTACCAATAATTTCATGCTCACTCCTCACTTCAATAATTTCATTAATGCCAGCAATTACACGAATTGTCAGATTTAGAGACTTCCAATTAAAAAAATATCCCAAAATTTCTTGTGGTGCGGGCATCTTGCCCGCTAATAATACAAGGACGGGCAAGATGCCCATCCCACATCCCACAAGATTGGATAGCGTTCGCGGAGCGTCCCGGAGGGAACTAGCACTGCTGCAAGCAGTTCATCTTTTTTGTGGAGTTCTCTTATATAGCAGACCATTTATTTTACAAAAAACTTATGGTAGCTATTTGGTATCAACTATCAATTCTCAAAATAGGATTTTGTCAAACCTTTTGGTGGTGATGATATTATCACCTCTAGAAACTGAATATACACATTAAAGTTATTTTATTTTTATTTTTGCTTGGCTATTCATTTCCATTATCCCACCCAAAAGCCTGAAAACCCTATTATATGTCTTCTCTAGGAAGAAAGAAGATCCTGATGTTTTGCCATTCCATCTCTGTTTAATGACGCTCTGATTACATCTAACGTTCCAAAAACCACCAAAAAGCTGTTGATCAGGTGTTTGGCAGTTTTGGGAGGTTATAATTTATGCCAGTTGCCAGATCATCATACGCTTAAAATCAAGATTTAACATTGATACTATTCTCATCCAAGAATGAAGCAAAAATTTATCTATGAATCTTAAAAACGTACAAAAGTTATAGTTAAACAACAACAATTAACAACAGTCAGATTTTAGAAGCCACCGGAAGTGGGAAAATAAAATCATGCCAAAAGAAGACCTAGAGAGGAAAAGCCGATAATATGCACTTGAGTGAAATTACCCATCCTAACCAGTTGCATGGTTTGTCAATTCGGCAGTTGCAACAAATTGCCCGTCAAATTCGTGAGAAGCACTTACAAACCGTAGCAGCCTTTGGAGGGCATTTGGGTCCTGGTTTGGGCGTTGTCGAATTAACACTAGGACTTTACCAAACCCTAGATTTAGATCGGGATAAAGTCACATGGGATGTAGGACATCAAGCCTATCCTCATAAATTAATTACCGGACGCTACAGTAATTTCGACACTCTCCGTCAAAAAGATGGCGTTGCAGGTTATCTCAAACGCTGCGAGAACAAATTTGATCATTTTGGTGCAGGACACGCTTCTACCAGTATTTCCGCCGCATTGGGAATGGCTTTAGCCCGCGACTTAAAAGGGGAAAAATTTAAAACCGTTGCTGTGATTGGTGATGGTGCTTTAACTGGGGGTATGGCACTAGAAGCTATTAACCACGCTGGACACCTCCCGAAAACTAATCTGTTGGTGGTTCTCAATGACAATGAGATGTCCATTTCTCCCAACGTCGGGGCGATTCCTCGTTATCTGAATAAAATGCGGTTGAGTCCACCTGTGCAGTTTCTCTCAGATGGAATTGAGGAACAGTTAAAACATCTTCCTTTTGTTGGTGAATCTATCTCTCCAGAACTGGAACGCATCAAAGAAGGAATGAAGCGGTTAGCAGTTCCTAAAGTCGGCGCAGTTTTTGAAGAATTGGGCTTTACCTACATGGGTCCAGTTGATGGACATAATTTAGAAGAATTAATTGCCACATTCCAACAGGCACATCAAATTACTGGCCCAGTTTTAGTTCATGTAGTCACAACTAAGGGTAAAGGCTATGAACTAGCAGAAAAAGATCAAGTCGGCTACCACGCTCAAACTCCCTTTAATTTAGCTACTGGTAAAGCGATTCCTTCTAGTAAACCTAAACCTCCTGCTTACGCTAAGGTCTTTTCTCATACTTTAGTAACACTGGCGGAACAAAATCCTAAAATTGTCGGTATCACAGCCGCAATGGCTACTGGTACAGGCTTAGATAAACTACAAGCTAAATTGCCTAATCAGTATATTGATGTGGGTATTGCTGAACAACACGCCATTACTTTGGCGGCTGGTTTAGCCTGTGAAGGTATGCGTCCTGTCGCTGCTATTTATTCCACTTTCTTACAACGTGCCTTTGACCAAATTATTCACGATGTTTGCATTCAAAATCTACCTGTATTCTTCTGTTTAGATCGGGCGGGGATTGTTGGGGCTGATGGTCCGACTCACCAAGGGATGTATGATATTGCTTATCTGCGTTGTATTCCGAATATTGTGGTCATGGCTCCCAAGGATGAGGCGGAATTACAACGGATGGTTGTAACTGGGATTAATTACACAGATGGACCTATTGCTATGCGTTTCCCTCGTGGCAATGGTCACGGTGTCCCCTTAATGGAGGAAGGCTGGGAAGCTTTAGAAATCGGGAAGGGGGAAATTCTCCGCCAAGGTGATGATGTGTTGATTGTCGGCTATGGTACGATGGTTTACCCAGCAATGCAAGCGGCGGAAATTCTCAGTGAACATGGGATTGAAGCAACTGTAATTAATGCTCGTTTTGTTAAGCCTTTGGATACTGAGTTGATTTTACCTTTGGCTAAACAAATTGGTCGGGTTGTGACTTTGGAGGAAGGTTGTTTAATGGGTGGCTTTGGTTCTGCTGTGGCTGAGGCTTTACTTGATGCTGATATTGTTGTCCCTGTGAAGCGGATTGGTGTCCCTGATATTTTGGTAGATCATGCTACGCCGGATCAATCTTTTGCAGCATTAGGTTTGAGTAGTTCTCAAATTGCGGAAACTGTTTTACAAGCTTTTTTTAAGAAGGAATTAGCTGGTGTGAAATAGTTTTTATTGTCTGAATCAGGATTTTCAGGATTTGAGGATTTTCAGGATTTAATTATTTGGCGTTGGTGGATAAAAGTATAAATTCGTCTCACGCAAAGGCGCAAAGGCGCAAAGAGTAAGAGTTTGAGAAATGGAATTTTTGATTTTTATACCTCAATTCAACAACGCCAATTATTTTATATGTATTTCCTTATCCTGTTTATCCTTTTACCTTGGGTATCCTGATTCGGGAACAGGGAACTTTATTAATAAACGGTTTTAGCTTTAAGTAGGTGAACACAATAAAACCAAACTGTGTAAAGAAACGTAAAATCGCTGAAAACTTCTTTACTATTGCCTCTTGCCTCTTGCCTCTTGCCTTGCTATAACGACAATTTTCAACGTCAACCTACTTATATGGCTAACGCCACGCTACGCTATCAGCAAACCCTACATAAATAAATGCTGATAATTTAAACCCCTCTCCACGATTGGAAAGGGGTTAATTGTTACTACTGAAAATTCAATTCCAGCAATACTTAATAAGCGTTTTGTAACTCGTAAAAATCAGGTGAGATGTAATCCTTTCGTAAGGGCCAACCTACCCAATCTTCTGGCATCAAAATCCGTTTCAAGTTAGGATGACCTTCATAGATGATGCCATACATATCATAGCTTTCCCGTTCTTGCCAGTCTGCTGTTTTCCAAATCCAGTAAACTGAAGGCACAGAGGGATTTTCTCTGGGTAAAAACACTTTCACCCTGATTTCTTCAGGACGGTCAGCATTATCACTAACTTTGAGTAAATGATAAACACTTACCAATTCTTCTCCTGCACCTAAGTCAATACCGCCCTGAAATTGCAGATAATTAAACCCATAGGCATACAAAGCTGTAGAGATGGGAAGTAGAAAATTTGCAGGGACTTTAATTATTTCTACTCCGTTAGCGTCAAGTTCTAAAAACTCATGGAAAAAGCCATTTTCCGCTAACCATTGGGAAACTTTACCGGGTTGAACTAAAGCTGATTCCGCTACGGGAACTGGTTTCGATTCTTCTTCAGCCACGTGCTTGTTCCTCCTTCTGTGTCTTTGCTGTCAACAATCCTGGGGGTACAGCCATACCAATTGCTTCTGTTAGTTCTTTAGGCGGATTGAAGCGAGTATCTGACTGCATATACTTACCCGTTAATATGTCGGGAACTGGCTTCATATTATGAGTTGTACTGTAGTAACGGTGGACTTGCTTGATGTTATCCCGTTCCTGCATGGACTCATTGGCAATTTTCTTCCGCAGTTTAATAATTGCGTCAATAATCGCTTCTGGACGGGGCGGACAGCCCGGCAAATACACATCTACAGGAATTAGCTTATCAACTCCGCGCACTGCTGTCGGGGAGTCAACGCTAAACATTCCCCCAGTGATTGTACAAGCACCCATAGCAATCACATACTTGGGTTCGGGCATTTGTTCATAAAGACGCACCAATTGGGGAGCCATCTTCATGGTAATTGTCCCGGCAGTGATGATTAAATCGGCTTGTCGGGGGCTGCAACGGGGAATTAACCCAAAACGGTCAAAGTCGAAGCGAGAGCCGATTAATGCCGCAAATTCAATGAAGCAACAAGCTGTACCAAACAGTAAAGGCCACAAACTAGAAAGCCGCGCCCAGTTGTAAAGGTCATCAACGGTGGTTAAAATCACGTTTTCTGACAGTTCATGGGTGACTGTAGGACGTTGAATGGGGTTGATGATTTGTTCTGTGTCCTGGGTGATGATATGAGAATTTAAGACCATTCCAAAGCTCCTTTCCGCCATGCGTAAACTAAGGCGATGATAAGAATCGAAATAAAGACTAGGGCTTCGATAAATGCCAATAAACCCAAACGGTTAAATGCAACTGCCCAGGGATACAAAAATACTGTTTCTACGTCAAAAACAACGAAGACTAGAGCAAACATATAGTAGCGAATGTTGAACTGAATCCAAGCTCCGCCAGTAGGTTCTAGTCCGCATTCGTAGGTAGTGCGTCTTTCTAGACTGTTCCCACTGGGTCTAAGAATTTTTGAGGCTGACAGTGCTAGGACTGGTACTAGGCTACACAGGATGAAAAAGCCTAGAAGGTACTCGTAACCGCTAAGAACAAACACAATGTTTTTCTACCGCTAATGGTGTAAGGAATAAGCTATCAGTTATCAGTTTTATGGCTTGATAGGTGGCAACTGACAAGTGTTCAGTGAAATATATGGATAATGTTCTTTTACATTATATCTTTTAGGGTTTTCTGAAATCTGGGCAACAGAGTAGATCCTTGTATTTGAATCCTTTTGATTAGTGATAGAAAAGTCCAACAATTATGTCATAATTTGTAACGTATATTTAATAATTCCCCTGAAGCGAGACTAAAAGCCATGAGTGAACAAGCTGAACAAGCTATGGAAACTCCAGTATTAGACCGCTATGAGTGTCGCTCTTGCGGCTATGTTTATGAACCTGAGAAGGGAGACGATAAAAGTGATGTTCCCCCCGGAACACTTTTTGCAGAACTACCGACAAATTGGCGTTGTCCAGTTTGTATAGCCAAGAAAACTGCTTTTGCGAATATTGGACCGGCGGGTACTGCCTCTGGCTTTAAGGAGAATTTGGGTTACGGTTTAGGTGGTAATACGCTGACACCAACTCAAAAGAACATTTTGATTTTTGGGGCTTTGGCTCTGGGATTCTTGTTTTTCATTAGCCTTTACGGACTACAGTAAAAACCGCTATCTTTATTTACGAGCAACAGGGAACAGGGAACAGGGAACGGGGAACAGGGAACAGGAAGAACTTCTCTTTGCAGGGAATTCGACAAAAATCTACCAAATTTAGGAAAACCTCAGTAATACTGATGCACTCAATTGTAAAAAAGTGGCAAAAGTTTGTTGCCGCATTAATAGTAGTTATGGCTTGTATTGGGTGTAGTAGTGTTCCTTCTATTAGCTACAATCCCTGGCAAGTGATTAATGTTCCCACAGATGCGAAGTTGCTAGATATTGGCTTTACTGGTAACTCTCAACATGGTTACTTGGTGGGCGGTAATGCCACTCTCTTAGAAACTAATGATGGTGGTGAGACTTGGCAACCGCTAAAATTAGAGTTGGATGATCCTCGATATCGTTTTAACTCGGTTAGTTTCTCTGGTCAGGAAGGTTGGATTGCTGGAGAACCTTCTCTATTGCTCCATACTACTGATGAGGGTAAGTCTTGGTCACGGATTTCTTTAAGCGAAAAGTTACCGGGTAATCCGATTGCTGTGACGGCAATAGGCGAAAATACAGCAGAAATGGCTACTGATGTGGGGGCTATTTACCAAACTACAGATGGTGGTCAAAACTGGAAAGCCAGTTTGGAGGCGGCTGTTGGTGTGGTTCGGAATTTGGAGCGATCGCCCGATGGTAAGTATATCGCTGTTTCTGCGAAAGGGAGTTTTTACTCCACTTGGGAACCTGGTCAAAATGCTTGGCAACCCCATAACCGCAATAGTTCCCGTCGTTTGGAAAATATGGGTTTTACTAACGATGGACAAATGTGGTTGTTAGCACGGGGTGGTCAGGTCCAGTTTAGTGATCCGACAAAACCTGAAGAGTGGTTAGAGGGAGAATATCCAGAGTTATCCACGAGTTGGGGTTTACTGGATTTAGCTTATCGGACACCTGAGGAAATTTGGGTCGGTGGTGGTAGCGGTAATTTACTCCGCAGCACTGATGGTGGTAAAACTTGGGAAAAAGACCGTGATGTAGAAACAGTTGCAGCTAATCTTTACAAAATTGTATTTTTTAGCCCTGATCAAGGCTTTATCATTGGCGATCGCGGTGTTTTACTCAAATATAACCCCAAACCAGAGGCAACAACAGCCCCAGCGGCTTAATTACACCCAACTATGGATGTATTCGCCAGAAGAAAGTTGTAAGTTGTAACTCTGTCTAAACTTTGTAGGATAATAAACTCAATAATAGTTTTTGATAAGGGAGTGAAATAAATGGCAGGTACCACTGGAGAACGTCCGTTTGCTGACATTGTTACCAGTATTCGTTACTGGGTAATTCACAGCATCACCATTCCCGCATTGTTTGTTGCTGGTTGGTTATTTGTCAGCACTGGTCTGGCTTATGATGTATTTGGTACACCTCGTCCTAATGAGTATTTTACTCAAGTCCGTCAAGAAGTGCCAATTGTAAGTGATCGTTTTGACGCAAAAAAACAAGTAGAAACATTTATTGGAAAGTAATTTGAGATCATGACTAGCGGTAATAACATCAATCAACCAGTTACCTATCCCATTTTTACAGTCAGATGGATCGCTGTGCATACCTTAGCTGTCCCTACTGTATTCTTTTTGGGCGCGATCGCCTCAATGCAGTTTATCCAACGCTAGGAGTTAATCATGGAAAGAACGCCTAATCCCAATCAACAACCGGTTGAATTAAACCGTACCTCTCTCTATCTCGGACTACTATTAGTCTTCGTTCTGGGAATTCTATTTTCCAGTTACTTCTTTAACTAACTGGACTTTTTAATGTCAGTTGCTAGTTAGGTGATAGGTAATAGGTAATAGGTAACAAGTTACAGAAAGAATATTCTCAACTGACAACTGACAACTGACAACTGACAACCGACAACCGACAACCGACAGCTGACAACTGACAACTGACAACTGACAACCGACAATTTTTGTAAGTGAGGAAAAAACTGTGTCTGGAAGTGGAAGAATTCCTCTGTGGGTCGTTGCTACGATCGCAGGATTAGGTGTAATAACTGTTGTAGGTATTTTCTTTTATGGATCTTACTCAGGAATTGGTTCTTCAATGTAATCCCATAGCAGGGAACAGAGAATAGGGAATAGGGAACAGGTAACAGGTAATAGGCAGTTTGAAAGTCTTTTGTGTTATGACTTTTTTAACCAATCTCTGTCCTCACCTACCTGGTCACTACTATTCTGGAAGAAGATAGCAATTAAAAATACAAAAAACTGGATTTTTGCTTGATTATCATTTCTGAACTTATTCTGCAAAAATCGCTATAAAAACCGCCTAAATCAATGATTTAGGCGGTTTTGTTTGTAAACAAGTAATTGGCGAAAAAATCAAGTAACCAAACGTGAATTCGATAGCGTAGCGTGACGAGGTAGGAGTCATTGAACCTCACCCCAACCCCTCTCCGTGTCGAACTCACGTTAACCAATTACCCATACTCTAATTAAGCAATATCTTCGCTTTCAATGTATGAAAACAAAAATGCGAAAATAACTGCTGGTAAAACCAAGCCAGTTAGGGGAACGAGGATAGAGGGTAAAAAGGAGGAATAAGCCAAAATAGTAGGCAAAAATGAACTTGACATAGAATTAAAGTCCTGTAAAGTCTTACTACAATTCAAATTGAGCTTACTGCAAAACCATCCCTAATTTGCCAAATTATCAAGATTTTTAACACAGCTTTTTACATTCCCAACATTTCATCCAGTTCTATGGTTGGTAAATTAGGGGGAATTACTGTTTTAATAATCGTGAATTTGTCACTTTCTTGCTGAGTAGTCTGATCAAGAGCGATCGCCGATAAGCGAATTTCTAAGCAGCCAAAAGGAACTTTAAGGTAAATTGCCGTTTCTTCTTCTCCCCAAGCATTAGAACGTAAATCTGATAGAATATGTGGTCCATCCAGGAGACTCCGCGTTTGGTAATCTTCCACCCATAACTTAACAGCTACCTCAGATGAAGCTTCGGGTATTTTTACACGCACCATTACAGATGTACCAGCAACAAGTTCACCCTCTGGTAAAGACAATTGGGGAGTTGGTAAAGACTCCATGATCACGCCAGATTTCTCCGGTGTAGCTTTATCCTCCGAGACAAGAGAATAATTATGATCCTCTATCACTTCATCACCCAAGTTATCCCCATCCTCTGTCACCACCAGATTATCTATAACTATTTCTTGAGACAACCATCCCGGCTGGGTTGTGATTGGACTGGTGATAGTGACTATTTCCGGTTCATTAAGTTCTAAAAGAAGATTGTCAGCAATAGAATCTACCTGAGTTGCTATTTCCTCATCAGCATCCTTGTCTAAAGATTCTTCAGAAACAGCTTCAATTAATAAGTATCCTTGACTGTCCACCCATTGTTGTAAGAGAGAGGAATCCTTCTGAGAATCAACCACATTCAATTCCTCATCCTGGGGAATTAAGTAATTTTCCTGAGAATCAACCACATTCAATTCCTCATCTGCGATCGCAAACTCCTGCTGTAAGCAGTTCCCCTCCGCCACAATTCCCGCGATTAATTCCGCATAGGATGTGTCCTCCAGGATAGACTCATCAATTGGTGATTTCAATATTTTTACTGATGAAGTTCCTACAGTCGGTAAAAGTGGAGACTTCTTCAGAGGTGCTAATTCTTTCTCAGCAACATCTAACTGATCGGTGACTGTTTCCCCTGGAGTCCGCTTAACCTGCAACCGTTTCAAGTAAGGTAAAGTAGTATGGACTGGTTTAATTACCAACTTTTTCAAATCAATTGGATGAATAGCCAGGGTTTTTGCCAGAGAGTTTGGTGGCGAATTAGTAGTAATCTCAGGTGTGGGATTTTGAGGTAAATTTGGTAATTGTGGTGAAAAAACTTTCAAGGATACCAGAGGTTTAATCTGGGGTGGCAAAGGTTGGTTTGGAGAGGGCTTTAAAATGTGAAACTGGGCTAAATTTGGCGTTTTAGCCACATTAAAAAGTTCTAATCGAATCTTGATAGAGGGCTTAGGCTTAATCGGTGAATTTATTTCTGGTAAAGCGTAACTGGAATGGGATGGGAAAGTTTGTCGTGCTAGTAATTCAGTGACATTGGCTGTAATCGTGAAGGTATGATTAGCCAAAAGAATGATCTCACCAACATCAGTTAATGCACCATATAAATTAATATCTGCTAAAAGTAACTTAGATTCACAGTTGAGGGGAATATTAATCAAACTGCTAAAACCAAAAGGTAAGACTTGATTTGTTAATGGCTGCTGAATCCGGTTGATAACTTTTGATTCTAAAGGCGATCGCAATGCAATTTCTAGCCGGAGTTGGCAAAGTCCCCCCAGAGAAAATCCTTCATCTTCCAGATTCTCTATTTCATTTACTTCCACATCACCATGAATCGTAAAATTGTCCCCCCAACGAACAATATAAGTATCTTGATCTAAACTCAGATTCAGTAGTAGAGGTGGTGGTAAAATCGGCGCATTTTCAATAGTCTCCTCATCTAGTAAGGGTTCATCTTCAGGTAAAGCTAAATCTAATAAGTTTTGTAAAATCTGCTCAGTTGTTTCCCCCTTAAACCAGACGGGAGTACCGTGATTCATCACAATACTGACTTCAGTATCAGCATCAGTCGCCACAGCCAGATCACCTTCCTCAACCAGTTGAGGAGGCAGTGTAGGGCTAGTTTCTAGGGGTGATACCTGAATAATGAGGGTACGTTGCCAGGACTGACCCAGCATATCTGACATAATATCCCCAGAGCAGCGTAATTCCCAAATCCCTGGTTTAAAGTGGGTAAAAGGAATTACAGCCATCAGCCCTTCACTATTAGTCCGGCGCGATCGCTTCAGAAGTCTCCGTTTCGGCGGAACTTCGTCAGTAGATATATGGGTAACTCGCACATCAACATCCGTATTATTTAGACCAGAACGAGCCAAAACTCGGTAATTACCTGCCCAAATCTCCAAATTTGACGACTCCAACGTGCGCCAAGTATGATCCCCCTGTTTCTGTATCAGAAATTGCCAGTTTTCCATTATAAATAACGCCTAAACCGAAGAGCAGCCAATAAATATTTTGCATTAACCTGCTTGTCAGTTTAACCCAGCTATCTTCTCTTAACCTAAGTTAAGTAGGTTGGCGTTGAAAATTGTCGTCATAGCAAGACAAGAGGCAAGAGGCAAGAGTAAAGAAGTTTTCAGTGATTTTACGTTTCTTTACACAGTTTGGTTTTATTGTGTTCACCTACTTATCAGTTGTTACTTGCCAGTTATTAGCTAACCAGCAACTTAGGAATGTGAATTAAATAAAGTGCAAAAGTAAAAAAGTAGGGTGAGTTAGCGACAGCGTAACGCACCATTCCACATTAAATCAGAATTGCAGGTTATTAAATTTGCGTTGATTAACATCATCAAATCTTATGTTCAAAGCAACTTATAGCGATTTTGATAATAAGCCACTATCTGCTTAAACTTTTCCCGACTTTCCGCATCAGCAGTTGGTGTCCATGAAACCCATAAGCCAGAAACTTGACTTTGGTTGTAATCAAACTCCACAGATGTTTGGGGAATTAGTCCCACTTCCACACCTACCACCTGACGAAGATGCGCCGCCACTTCCCGATATACAGCCAAAGGTAAACCAGCAAATGTTATTTGCTCTTGTAAATTCATAACTATGAAGCCGCCCCCACAAGATTTCCCATCGGCTTCACCATCGAAATAGGATTACCCACAGAAGCTGTAGTAGCTGGTTTAGATACTTTAACTGGTTGTTCCCCTACTTGTTTAGCAACTTCCACACCGTACTGTTCCAAAATCACAGTCGGATTAGCACCTTTGCCCATTTCAATCCGTTTTACCAACACCCCATTCACCAGTCTTTGTCCTGGCTGTACATATCTACTAGTTGGCTCATCCGGTACTTGTACAATTGCTTGAGGTACTTTACCAATTAAAATTACACCAGTCACAATCACACCTTTAGCCGTTTCTGGTTGTGGTGCTGGTGGTAATATCGTCTTCAGTTTAGGAGACGGTACAGATCCAGCCAAAACCGTAGGTAAAACTGGTCTGATCAAGGGTTTTCGGGCGATCTGTAATGGCTTCTTCGGTAACAAAATTGCTGGTTTAGTTGCTATTGTTTTTATTGGTTTCGGCTGAGTTGCTGTAGGTAAAGGGGGTAATTTAGGAACAGCAATTTTCTCCCCAGGGAGCTTAGTTTTTGTCACACCTATTGACTCTACAATTTGCCCAAAAGGATCAGTTCTTCCTTTCTGTACCACCAACAAACGCTCCGTACCATTTGTTGGTTGAATCAAACTGTCAACTGAACCAGGACTCACGGGTAGTTTACTAGATACAAGAGGATTATTAAAAGGTTGAGTCAAAGATGGTGGCTGTGCCGGCTTCGGAGTAGTTACTTGAAGACCAGGATTTGATTGAGGACCGGCAGGATTAGTAGCTGTTGGTGGTTCACCTATAGTACATCCAGTAAGTACCAAGGTTGTTAAAATAGCTGCGGCAGCAATATGGGAATTTTTACTCATTAGCTGTTCTTAAAAATTATAGGAAAGTTTGTTTATAGAGACATCCGGTAAGCGTAAAACTCAGTCCTTCGACAAGCTCAGGAACCATGTCTTTAGACCTGAGATATAAGCGACTCGTGGGGTTTTAACCGCATAGAGTTTTTTTGTAAAGATTGGTTAAAGTACGTAAAGGTTCATCGCCTTTGTACTTAATGGTGTTATGCTGTTCACAACAGGAACGGTAATCAACCTGTCTAAAAACCTAGCTGCCTAACGGCAATCTGTACCTTGACAGGAATAAAATGTTGCTGATCAGCCCTTGTTTTAGACCACAGTCTTAATTCTGTCCTCTTTATAACCTAAATTTTGATATTTCGTAATCCTATTCCATAACTAATCTTCTGTCGCACCAACCATAATTTTTTTCAACAAGTCTAAGCCTTTTTTAACTTGGCGAGAAACTGTCACAACACTAATGTCTAAGTGTGCTGCTACTTGTTTTTGGGTTAAATCGTACAAGAACACACACTCAACAACCTCACGAGTCCGTTTTTCTAACTTAATCAGAGCTTGTTGTAAACGAATTTGGTCTTCTTGAGCTAGTTGAAAACTGCGATATTTGGTATCTGGAACTAACTCACCCAAAGAAGTAGAACCTTCTTCCTCATCTTGTATAGGTACATCCAAACTTAAAGGGGCGCGATTAATCCATGCTAATTTAATTTCTTGCCATTCACTCAGAGAAATTTGCAATGCCACAGCTAATTCCCTATCAGTAGGTTGGCGATTATATTGTTCACGGAGAGAACGAGAAAGCCCAACAGCTTGTTGTTGTAGTGCTAACCACCGTCTGGGTATTCTTACAGTTACACCTTTATCTCGCAGATAGTGTTGAATTTCACCCCGAATGTAGGGCATCGCATAGGAACTAAAAGCATTGCCCTTAGTAAGTTCAAATTTCTCAATTGCTTTAATTAAGCCTATACAGCCTACTTGAATAAGATCCTCATAGCTCCCATCGCACTGATTAATCCAATAATGCGCTTCCTTTCTGACTAATCCCAAATTGAGTTGTACTAGCTGATTGCGGACTCTTTCAGAACGGGATTGTTGATACTCCCGCAACAACTGTGAAATTTCATGTTTGAGTTCATTATTATTTGTTTCGTTTGTAGTTGTATTAGTCATAACAGTTTGATTTTTAAACAAGTAAATTGGGTATATAGTTGCTTTTAAACTAGCTGCGATCGCAGTTTTTTTTCTTTCTTTTGAAACGTTGCCCGTATTCGGCTTTCTCGGAGAAACTGCCGTAAAAATAAGAACTATACTCCATCCATCTTGAAAACTTGGGTTTTCGCCATAGAAAAACTATAGGTTTCAACTTAGACGGGGTTTATATTCGGCTAAATGTAGAGATACAGAATTGAAGCCACCTTATGTTACGTATCAGGGTATGTACTGAAATGAGATCCAGAACATCAAGTAAAGGCTATACAGCAAGAGACTTTTAACTCTTGACTCCCACTTATATGTCAAGTGCAAGTTTTACCTCTACGAAATTGCCGTAAATGCGTTAAAAATTACGATCAGTAATGGACACATCGTAACAATGTTTTTTACTCAACTACCCTAAGTATGTTTCGTAATTTATTAAATAATTATCATAGATTTAAAATATACAATTAGTCATTTAATATTAAACCGGGATTGTACTTAATTTAACTAATTAATTATAAGATTTGGTTATAGATCTTGAGAATTAAAGATAGTTGATGATGATCAAGCTTGATGCTGAGATTATTTTTGTTTATCTGCTAAGTAGGTGAACACAATAAAACCAAACTGTGTAAAGAAACGTAAAATCGCCCAAAACCTCTTTACTCTTGCCTTTTGCCTCTTGCCTCTTGCCCTGCCATAACGACAATTTTCAAGGCCAACCTACTTACCTTCTTTTGATTAAATAAATAATATTACGTAATCAATACCTTGTCCAAATTAGAAAAAGCCTTGATTTGTAGGTTGTGTTGTGGAACGTGAACGTATCCCTGCGGGACACTGCGTGAACGCGGAGCAATTAGCATGAAACCCAACAAATGCGTTGGGTTGCGCTGTCACTTAACCCAACAAATCAGAAAATGGACAAGGTATTGGTAATTAAATAGTTAAGTTTATCTCAAACCTGAAAACATAAAAATAAAATAAAATTTTAGGTCAGTGAATTTACATTACATAAATAGTCAAAAGCCATAGTTTTCCCAGAAAAAAACCAAGATGTACATTAATAGCTGAGTACATCTTGGCTGGGGTAATTATCACAAATCAATTCTTGTGACTTCTGAATTCATTTTCAACATCATGGAGGTATATTAAGTTACTAAATTGCTAAAATATTTATACAGTATACGCTCCTATGATGTTGTATCAATATTTAGGAAAGGGGTTCAATACGTGCGTAGAACAAACCACGAATCTTCACTTCTTTAGGTTCACCTGCACCTAAATCTGTATCAGAAGGTTGTTCACTTTCAAAAGTTCCAGCTATTTCACCAGAAGTATTGTCTACTTTGGCTACTTGTAAGGAAATTTTACCTGGGAGAATTTCTGCACGTTTAACATTAGTACGGGTCAATTCTTCATTATCAGATCCGGCTGGTAAAGCTACAGCGTTATCATAGCCACTGACCACACCACGACCTTTAGGGTCTAAGAAAGCAGCGCCACGATAGGAAGGTACTTTAAAAGTTCCTTCAAAGTCAGTGGACGTATTGATGCTAGTTAAATTAGGTTGTGTTTGTGCAACTAAGTTTTTGATGGTAAATAAGAAGGGTACTAGTTCACCACCAGGAAGTTTAACGGTGATAGCTTGGAAGTCCAGACCATCTTCTTCCTTAAAGGTTAAGCTCTTGTCTGCATTACTGGTTAGCTGACCTTGTACTTGGTCAATGGTAGAAGTATATCTAGTCATAATTTTACCAGGTACAAATTCTGCTTTTTGACGTTTGTTGGCAGGTTCTTCCTTAACAAAGAAACTGGTTGGTTCTAAACAAAGTTCTTTGATGCTATATTTCACGCTGGGATCAATAGCAATTGAACCACGACTAGTTTCTGCTAGTTGAGGGCATTTGTTAGCCAAGCCAGTGCCACGAATTTGTTCGTAAGTGAGTACATCACGGACGCTAGTGGAAGGTTCATCACTGCAAGCGGTGATTAGCCCTAAGCATAGAGCCAAGAAAGCAACAATTAAAGCGCGATACCTCATGGTTAACCTCAATCTCAAAAAGTTAATATTTAAGTTGTCAAACTGCTTTAGTAACCGTACTTGGACGCATTGCGTTCCTGAGTCGGGAATTTAAACCATAGACTAAGCAGCGAACCACATCCATTTTGGATGATGTATGTGTTTTCAGGACATACAACAAGAGTGTTTGGATAGGGAAATTAGCCAGATCATACGATTTTTTTTAACTCAAAATCAAAGCGCTCTAGCGGTTAAATTTGGCTGTTGTACAGCACAAATCATGAAAAAGCCTTCTCTACCTTAGCATCAAGGATTCTCCTTACCTGAGAATAGTTAGAAAGTTATATATTTAGGAGTTCGGGGTGCAGTCCCTGCGCTCTTTTAGTAGTCGGGAGTGCTGGATTGGCTGTTGACCTAATTTTTGTCTCTCATTTCAGTGCATAAGAGACTTCCAAGAAATAAATTATCCCAAGAAACGAACCACAGAGGCACAGAGTACACAGAGAGAGAATTTTTGCATCAGTTTTGGGACATTTTTTTATTTGGAAGTCTCTAAGTAGGTGAACGGCAAAAAGCCGTAGACGCGGAGCGGCTTCTCACAAGAGTAATATGTAACGAAAAGTAAAGTTGCCCAAAATTTGTTCTCTTGTCCGTGAGTTCGACCAATAATTTTTAACGCCAACTTACTCACCGCTATATACAGCAAATAGCAGATTAATGAGGTAAAGCCAGACACCAAGACGGTTCTACTCCTGACTCTGAAACTCCAGTAATTCTGCTGTATGACTTTTTTGTTGATCAATTTAGGGACTTTTCCAGTATCGTATTAGTTTTATGGAGTAACCCGTTCCATGAACCATGATCAAAATTGTGCATCTGGGGATTTGTCCTACCAGCTACAGGCGATTTCCGGTGCGGTTAAAGATGTAGCTCAGAACTGTGAAGGAGATGTGATTGCATTATTATCTTTGTTACGTCATTTAGAAAAGTTGCACAAAGAAATTCGGGATGGAGTATTTCAGGAAAATTTGCCGACTAATCGCCAAAGATTATACTCGCTGCTTCGAGATATTGAGTCTGAGGGTGGTTGGCCTTATATTGCGCGAATGCGAATAAAAGCTTTGTTAGTAAATTTGTCGGAGGAAGTTAGTGATGAGGATGATCTTCCCAAATATACTCATGATGTTTTCAAAGTTGATGACTCGTTAGAATAGTTCAATTTATCTTGTAGATTGGATTGATATTCATAAGAGGGTTGCATGGCTGGGATATTATCAGTTTCTCGGACAAATTTAGCTCAACGCCGCCAAAAATTACGTCGGCAGCGACAACTCAAAATTCTTCAGGCTATTTGGCGGACGCTGGCTGTAACTGGATTTGCTGCGGTTTTATTCTGGGGGGCAATCCAACCGATGTGGGTGTTAAAGGATTCGGGGCAAATAGTGATTAAATCTGGTGGTCAAGTTTTGACGCAAAAGGACATTTATTCATTGTTGGGGTTGTCGTCTCCTCAGTCTTTGTGGCGAGTTCAACCTGCCCTAATTGCTGATTCTTTAAGAAAACAACCGAACATTGCCCAAGCTACGGTTAGCCGCCGTTTATTACCTCCTGGTTTAATTATTGAAATCCAGGAACGAATACCAGTGGCGATAGCTCAAATAACTGAAGATCAAACGGTAACTAGTTGTGTGCTAAATCCGGCTTTCACGGGTAAGTCTGCTGAGGTTAAGTCTTGTTTACAAAATAGCAGTACGGCTAACAAACAAAATGAACTGGGTTTGTTGGATGCTAGTGGCGTATGGATGCCTTTATCAGGCTATATCTCCATTAGCCCCAACTCCAAATTACCTCGACTCATAGTAATTGGGGCGATCGCCCAATACCAGCCATTCTGGAGGCAACTTTATGAAGCTATCAGTAGCAGTTCTCTCCAAGTGACAGAAATTAATTTTCAAGATCCTACGAATTTAATTTTGAAAACTCAATTAGGAAATGTCCATTTAGGTAGCCCTAGCAGTAGATTAACTGAACAAATTCAAGCACTTGTCCAAATGCGCCGTTTACCAAATGAAGTTAATCCTAGTAATATAGATTACATTGATCTCAAAAATCCTGCTATTCCATTAGTACAAATGAATCAAAAAAAATCAGGCTTAGTTATCAAGAAATCAGACTTACTGAACAAAACACCAATCCGTTGACAATTTCATATTTTTGTAAATTAGGTATATATTACACATATAGATATGGAATTCTTTAGCCATTAGTTACAAAATCATGCCAGAGGTTGTAAAGTTAGTAACTAAAAAACATTCATCAAAAAACGTGGGGAGGTTATTAAAAATTATTACTAGTACACTGTCGGTTAAGGGACTTCCAATTAAAAAAATACCCAAAAATTTCTTGTGGTGCGGGACGAAAAGCCTGCTAATCATCAAGGACAGGCAGGACTTGTGCTGAGCTTGTCGATAGCGTAGCGTGGCGTTAGCCATAGTATGCCCATCCCACAAAATTGGGTAATTTATTTTTTGGTGTTCCCTAAGTGAATGAACCATTCTCAATTGCCAAAAAGCTTGCTCAATATTACTTTTGACTTTTGACGAACGCCCGGCGGTACTAGCATTAAGCTTTGTCAAACAGTTAATAGCCAGTTAAGTGCCTGCTGTCAAGCAGTTCCAACAGCTTGAAATCCATAGATAGGGTTGTTTTGTTATAGTGGGGGCTACGGAGAAGTTTAGCTAACGCTATTGTTGAATTAATCTGTTGCTGATAAAAAGGATGAGATCAATGAATGTCTATACTTTTTGGAACTATACTTTTTAAGAATAGGGGGGAGTCAGCAAGATCAGGGGTTGATATGGAAGGAGTCACATAAGTTAGGAATCACTGAGTAAAATCCTGTGATCAACAGAGTTTCATAATCAATTGATGTCTTAACTATCTTGGCAGTTGCCAGATCATAAACTGTAAAGCTAATCAACAATCCATAAGTAAAAGGGTTAGCCGGCAATAGTCTGAATATCTGACCCTACAACTGAGGTTTTATACCTCTTTCATGGACAAATTATCACATCTTAACCTGCCATCATATAGGCTGGGAAATAGCAAAAAAAATAAAATCCGCTGCCAAGACAAATTTTGGCAACTGGTTGACTCGTAGGTGAATTACACCGAAAAAAGTCGTTTATATACCTTTCACAAATCCAATGACACTTGATAATAACCAAGGGCTGACTAATAACTCTCAAACTCCAGGACAACTAGGGTTCTCCCAGGCTGTGAACTCAAATAACCCCTTTAGTAACTCTGGGCTAAATTTTGCCCAAGGTAAGGATAGCAAGAGAATTTCTCCTGAAAATAGCGGTATTGGTGAAATTGTGCCAGGCCGTGTTGCTAATATTAAGGTGATAGGTGTAGGTGGTGGTGGTGGTAATGCTGTCAACCGCATGATTGAGTCTGATGTGTCCGGTGTTGAGTTTTGGTCAATTAACACTGATGCTCAAGCTTTGACTTTAGCGGGCGCTCCTAGTCGCTTGCAAATTGGACAAAAATTAACTAGAGGACTAGGTGCGGGTGGAAATCCGGCGATTGGTCAAAAGGCGGCGGAAGAATCTCGTGATGAAATTGCTACTGCTTTAGAAGGCGCGGATTTAGTATTCATTACTGCTGGTATGGGTGGTGGCACAGGTACAGGTGCAGCCCCAATTGTGGCAGAAATAGCCAAGGAAATGGGCGCTCTTACTGTTGGTGTGGTGACTCGTCCATTTATCTTTGAGGGACGCAGACGCACTAGCCAAGCAGAACAAGGGATTGAAGGCTTGAAAAGTCGGGTAGATACCTTAATTATTATTCCCAATAATAAGTTATTGGAAGTCATTCCTGAACAAACTCCCGTGCAAGAAGCTTTTCGCTATGCTGATGATGTATTGCGTCAAGGTGTGCAAGGAATTTCTGATATTATTACCATTCCTGGATTGGTCAACGTTGACTTTGCTGATGTGCGGGCTGTGATGGCTGATGCGGGATCGGCTTTGATGGGAATTGGTGTGAGTTCGGGCAAGTCTAGAGCTAGAGAAGCTGCGATCGCCGCAATTTCTTCACCTTTGCTAGAATGTTCTATTGAAGGAGCTAGGGGAGTTGTCTTTAATATCACTGGTGGTAGTGATCTGACCCTTCATGAAGTTAATGCTGCGGCAGAAACAATCTATGAAGTCGTTGATCCTAATGCCAATATTATTTTTGGAGCGGTAATTGATGACAGACTGCAAGGAGAAGTCAGAATTACTGTAATTGCAACTGGATTTACAGGTGACATCCAACCTCCATCAGCACAAACCGTAGTTACCCCTAGAGTCGTCACACCCACTCCCACAACTACCAGAAGACCCTCACCACTACAACAACCTGTCAATAACCCCAGTCCAGTTGTAGAACAACCAAAAGAAAAACCTTCCTTGGATATCCCCGATTTTCTGCAAAGACGACGAACACCACCAAAAAATTAAATGATAGTGGATATGAGATTTTAGATTAAATTTACAGTCTCAGTTGAGGCTGGTGTATACAAGTTGTTAGTTATCAGGAGTTCAGGAGTTCAGGAGTATGCCTAACGCCACGCTGCGCTATCAGGAGGTAGGGGCGCAGGGCCTGCGCCCATTCAGGAGTTCAGGAGTATGGCTAACGCCACGCTGCGCTGTCAGGAGTTCAGGAGTTCAGGAGAAAGAAAAAAGAAGAAAGAAGGAAGAAGAAAGAAGGAAGAAGGAAGAAGGAAGAAGGAAGAAGGAAGAAGGAAGAAGGAAGAAGGAAGAAGGAAGAAGGAAGAAGGAAGAAGGAAGAAGGAAGAAATTTCTCCTCTACTCCCCCTACTCCCCCTACTCCCCCTACT
>NZ_LJOU01000084.1:0-28160 GCF_001672085.1 Anabaena sp. AL93
CCGCCACTATCTCCGAAAAGACCGTTCGACTTGCATGTGTTAAGCATACCGCCAGCGTTCATCCTGAGCCAGGATCAAACTCTCCATTTTGGTTCGTCTGTTATAAAGCTCTTTCTTAACCGTTTTTACAACCACGGTCAGGTTATTTTCTTTCTCTGACGCAGGGTACTTGTTGTATTCTGGCTTTCAAACTATAATATTTTCAAGGTTCGGTGTGCTGTTCAGTGTTGCCTCTTTTTGGCTGCTCTGTTCGGCACTTATTTAATATATCCAATCTACTTTGGTTTGTCAACTACTTTAGCAAACTTTTTTCGGCTTGTTTTTTATTTGCCTGAAAACTGCTCATAATGCTGGGTTTAGTCCACAATAGGTTAGGCATTGTTGACTCAAGGAAGAGTAGATAGTGAATTTTCAGTCAGTAATAGCGATATTGCATCAGTTTTGGGAACAGCATGGGTGCTTGATTGCCCAGCCCTATGATATGGAGAAGGGCGCGGGTACTAAGAATCCCCATACTTTTTTGAGGGCTTTGGGACCTGAACCTTGGTCTGTGGCTTATGTTGAACCTTGTCGTCGTCCGACTGATGGACGTTACGGCGAAAATCCGAATCGGTTTCAGCATTATTATCAATATCAAGTCTTGATTAAGCCGTCACCGGATGATATTCAGGAAATTTATCTGGATTCTTTACGGGCGTTAGGGATTTGTCCTGAAGACCACGATATTCGGTTTGTGGAGGATAATTGGGAAGATGCGACGGTGGGGGCTTGGGGTACTGGCTGGGAAGTGTGGTTAGATGGGATGGAAATTACTCAATTTACATATTTCCAGCAATGTGGTGGTATTGATTGCCGTCCTGTGTCTATTGAGATCACTTATGGTTTGGAGCGATTGGTGATGTACCTTCAGCAAGTGGAGGCAATTACTAAGATTCAGTGGACTGATAACATTACTTATGGTGATGTTCATCTTCAGGGTGAGATTGAACAGTGTACTTATAATTTTGAAGCGTCGAATCCTGAGATGTTGCTGACGCTGTTTGGTTTATATGAGCAAGAGGCTACACAATTAACGGAACGAGGATTGGTTTTACCTAGTTTGGATTATGTGATTAAGTGTTCTCATGCTTTTAATTTGCTTGATGCTAGAGGGGTAATTTCTGTGACGGAACGGACTCGTTACATTACTAGGATTCGGCATTTGGCGAGGAAGGTGGCTCATTTATATGTTGAGCAAAGGGAAAAGTTAGGTTTTCCACTTTTGATGAATACTTTAGAAGATTAATCTTAGGGACTTCCAATTAAAAAAATACCCAAAAATCTCTTGTGGTGCGGGCATCTTGCCCGCTAATCATCAAGGACGGGCAGGATGCCCATCCCACAAAATTGGGTAATTTATTTTTTGGTGTTCCCTTAAGCAATCGGATTTTTATTCAGATTTTTTTCAATACCTTTGATATACATAGGACTCCTATTTGATTTTTGAACAAAACTCGGTACACCTTAATATTCTGGAATCGTTTTGCCTCTTGCCTTCCTAAGTAGAAAAATATGGCTAACGCCGCGCTCCGCTATCAGGAATCAAACCGGATTCCTAGGCTTGGTGCTTTGGCATTTATTTTGATTTATGATGCAGACGAGTGGAATAATTATCTGTCTTAGTTATATTTTGGGTTTGCTGTTTACGGCAATTCCTTGGGGATGGTGACAAGTTCGTAAGAAAATTGGGCGATCGCAAGCTCGTTTATTAGGTGTTCCTGAATGTCCCCTTGTCAGTGCAATGGTTTTGGGTGGTAAAGCCGTTGATTTACCTTATAAGAGACTAGTGGTCTGTCAAGCTTAAAATTGTCTGTATCCAATTTTGGGAATCTTTGATTTGAGAACCGATTAAACACAAAAACAAAATTGACAGGCCACTAGATAATTCTTTTCATTATGGTGCGACGTGGTTAACAATGGAGAAGATGTATTTTTAGTAGTGTAAATTTATGCCTAGAACTCCTAACGAATATGCTGTCTTTTTGCTGTTAGACAATGGACATCGGGAAGAAGTGCGTTTTTCTACCTTTCCAGAATTTCAAAAATGGTATAGCGGCGTATTAACTCCAAAGCAGGATTCAAATGAGTTTATTAACGTACCGATTAAGAATATTCAAGGCGAATATCTAGTGGTGCGTCCGTCCAAGATTGCAGGAATTCGGGTAGAACCTGTTTTTAATTCTAGTATTGAAAGATAAACATGAGAAAAAACCTTACTTTGCTTGCCTTAAGTCTGGGAATTGCCTTTATAAATCCACTTTCCTCAGTTGTAGCTCAAGCTCCTAATTCGCAGCCAGTCACGATACCAGTGACCCCGGAAATACCACCTGTAGTAGTACCAGCCCTCGAACCTATTAATTTAGAAACTGTTTGTACCCCCCAGAATTGCTTAGGTTTAGATGAACAACTTTGGGGTAAACAGGGTGATAAACAAGCATTGCTGACCTCCATAGATAACAGTTTGCGCTATTTGGCAACTAATAAAGCTGTTACAGCCTATCAAAATTACCCAATTAAGGAAATTACCCTCAATCGGGTGCAGCGGAGTTTGCTACGCTTTCGGCAATTGGTTGTGAGTTCTCAGTCGGCGGCTGAACTACAAGCTGCTGTGCGGCGAGAGTTTGTCTTTTACCAGTCTGTAGGCAACGATGGCAAGGGAACTGTTAAGTTTACAGCTTATTATGAGCCTGTGTATGTTGCCAGCCGAGTTAGAACTGCTGTATATAAGTATCCTCTTTATAGTCTGCCGCCAGATTTCCAGAAATGGACAAAACCCCATCCTAAACGGATTGATTTGGAAGGCAAAAATGGGTTGCTGGGGGATAAAAGCAAGTTACGAGGGTTAGAAATTGTCTGGTTTAGTAATCGTCTAGATCCATACATGGTTCAGATCCAAGGTTCTGCCCAAATTAAATTAACTAATGGGCAAAGAACATCTGTTGGTTATGCTGGAGGAACTGATTATGCTTGGACTTCCATTGGTAAAGAACTGGCAAAAGATGGGAAACTGCCACTGAGTGGTTTAACCATGCCTAAGTTAATTACTTATTTTCGCCAAAATCCCAAGGAGTTAAGTAATTATTTACCCCGTTGGGAAAGGTTTGTTTTCTTTGCAGAAACCAACGGTACGCCTGCTACAGGTAGTATTGTTGTCCCTGTCACCGCGGAACGTTCCATTGCTACAGATAAGTCTCTCATGCCACCGGGTGCATTAGCCCTAATTATCAATTCATTTCCTTATCCTACTAATGGTGGCAAACTGGAATCTCGTCTAGTTAACCGTTTTGTCTTAGATCAAGACACAGGTAGTGCAATTAAAGGACCAGGAAGAGTTGATTATTTCATGGGTTCTGGTCAATTAGCAGGCGATCGCGCTGGTATTTCTGGCGGCAACGGTTCACTATTCTATTTACTATTAAAAGAATAGGAGTCAGTAAGTAGGGGCGCAGGGCTTGCGCCCTTTGTCAGGAGTAAGAGAAGACAGAAGAAAGAAGTTTCTCCCCCAGTCCCCAGTCCCTAATAAGGTGGATAACTAAATTCATCGTCATCCGCATATACATAAGAATTGGTAACACCAGACGTTTCTACCTTAGAAGCCTCTGGTTTAATTACTTCCTTACCAAATTCTTTGTATTCTTCAAAAGCCTTACAAATAATTTCCGACTCAGGAGAGTCTGAAGCAATCATATAATCTGTTAAAGTGGAAATCGTGGGATGTTTATAATCTACAGTTGAAGCCACCAAAGCAATATTCGGTTCTATTCCTCTTTCTTCAGGTTCAATTATAGGGCAAAAAATCCCATGAGCATGGAATAAAGGACCTTTAGGAGTTAGTGGTTTCTTTTGAAAACCAGCATAAGCTTTTTCCAATTCCCCAGCAAAACCGCCAGTAATTCGCCCTTGTTGATATTCAGCGTAATTTTTCCCAAAACTAGCGCCGGGTGAACCACTCAGAGTTAATTGCAGAGGTGATTGATGCAAAAACTTTTTATCTTCACCGACTAAAAAAATCAAATGGCGAGTATAAATTTTAAATTTAAGTTTATCAGCTAAAAACTCTTCTTTGTAATCTTTGTATGTACCTAATCTAATCTTGGTTTCCCGATCTTGTACCGACAACGGACCACGACGCACTATTACTAATCTAGGAGTAGTAGTAATAAATATTGTTTCTACTTCTCCAGAACTAAATTCATGTTCCACCTGTTGCCAATTATCATCTAGCTGAAATCCAACGGATTGAGCATTATCGCGGCTAATCGCTAAACCATAGCTTTGTAAACCATCTGTACCATACCGAGGATTGATCATTAAACCCCAGGGAATCACTTGGGACGGTGGGGCGTTGAACTTTTCGTCTTCAAAGTCGAATTTAGCAGATGCTTTCATGATTTTAGAATATCAGCGTGTTTAGTTTAATAAGTCTATCGTTTGTACCATATTTTGTACCATCTATCTCCGAGATTAGACACTTTCTGAATTAGATTGTAACAATTTTTGTTTAAATCCATTAATTCATCCCTTCTTATCTGCGTTTATCTGCGTTTATCTGCGTTCAATTATTCTTAATCTCCTACTCTATTTGATATTAGGGCAATTCATCAATTACCCTAACAACTTATCTCAACTACAATGCACCAGCCGCAGTTTTATCAAGAACACCATTACTTAAATGGCCAGTAATATTCATCGCTTGCAGAACTGGATAACCTTGAATCCCATGAGGATAATCAATGACACTCACAGCCCCATTACCTTGACGGAAGTTCCAGAAATTCTCGTTAGATAAACCGAGAATATGACACAACAAGGTTTTATTAGTGGCATCATGGGCGACGACCAATCCTAGTTGTAATTGCTGCGATTGGGCATTTTCGACTATAGTATTCCAATCAGCAACACTGCGTTCTTTTACCTGTGTTAAATTTTCTCCTTGTGGCATTTGCACATTGGCGGGGATTGTGCGCCAACTTTCTAATTCTCCAGGAAATTCTTGCTCAATTTCTGATTCAAATTTGCCTTCCCAAAGTCCGTGACTAATTTCTCTCAAACCAGCAAATAGTTCTAAGTTTAAACTGGCATGATATTTTAAGATAATTTCCGCTGTTTCCTTGGGACGGGACATAGTGCTGCTAACTGCAAAATCAATATTTACGTCTTTGAGAAATTCTGCGGCTTTTGCGGCTTGGTTTCTACCATGATCATTGAGGGGAATATCAATTTGTCCTTGAAATTTACCTTGACGATTCCATTCCGTTTCCCCATGACGGACTAATAATAATCTTACACCTTTGTGACCAGGACGTAGAGAAGGGAAAGTTTCACCCAGATGTTGGGTTTGATTCATAGATTCTAACTGCACAGGTTCGCCTAAACCACCGGCAAAATTCAAAATACTAATACCGCAGTTAGACTGTTGTAAACAATGGTAACGACTGGGGGAAATTCCCAACGCGGTGCTAATTAAGGCACGATTGATGCCATTATGACCCACAATCAGGATAGTTTCCCCTTGGTGTTGGGGGAGAATATCTTGCCAAAATTGCTTGGCTTGGGCGTATAAAACCAGAACTGGGAAATGTTCTTTAGTTCCTGAAGGTTCATCTAAAACCATGCGAAACTCGTGGGGATGTTTTTTCCAGGTGCGGTAATCTTCAGTAAACTTTTCTTGGACTTCACTTGTAGTCATTCCTACCCATAAGGGTAAATCAACTTCTACCAACTGTTCATCAATTTGAATGACAGCAGATTGTGTAGCCAATTGACTGCGGATAATTTCCGCTGTGGATTTAGCTCGCTGGAGGGGACTACTATAAATAGCTTGAAAGGAAATACTACTGAGGGCAATACCAGCTTGACTGGCATCATTTTGACCTTTGGCGGTTAAAGATGAGGCATCAGTACGCCCTTGAATACGTTTTTCTATATTGTAGGTACTTTGACCATGACGCACGATGATCACACGGGTCATTTTTTTTGTTTCCTCTATGCAAAGCCCTAATTTTACTACAAAATGTTCCGCCCGGGCGATCGCTCTCCTTGTTGATGATCTTTAAAATACAGACTTAATAATTAATACAGCCTAAATTAATAACTAAGCTGTAATTTTAAACAACATAATTCATCTATTTTAACTAGTTGAATAGGTGGAACTAGAATAGCTGTATTTGCCTCCGGTTCTAGAGCAAAAAATATTCAGAAGGAACAGGAATCAATAGGGAACAGAAAAAACTCATGTTTAGAAACATGAGATTGAAATAATGACACTATTTTTTTGTGCTACGCATCTCAAAAAACATCCTTTTTTGACTGAGATTTAAACTCTGAAACTTTAGTTTCTTATCTATTCCCTGTTCCCTATTCCCTATTCCCTGTTCCCTATTCCCTATTCCCTATTCCCTGTTCCCTCTTTTTGTAAACAATGACTGTCAATCATTACGACTTTATCATCGTTGGTACTGGTGCTGGAGGTGGAACTTTAGCCTACAAATTAGCATCCAGTGGCAAGAAAATTTTAGTTTTAGAACAAGGTAATTTTTTACCTAAAGAAAAAGCTAATTGGGATACTCAAGAAGTTTCTCGGAAAGAACGCTATCGGACTAGTGAACTATGGTATGACAAACACGGGAAAGCTATCAAACCTCTCACACATTATTATGTGGGTGGTAATACTAAATTTTATGGTGGGACTTTGTTTAGATTGCGTGAACGAGATTTTGAAAAGGTTATTCATGAAGATGGGATTTCTCCAGAATGGCCATTAAAATATCAAGATTTCGCTCCCTACTATGACGAAGCAGAAAAACTCTATGATGTACATGGTAAGCGAGGACTTGACCCTACTGAACCGCAGATTAATCAAGAATATCCTTTTTCACCATTGAGTCATGAGCCTTATATTCAAGAAGTCCATGACTCTTTAAAATATCAAGGTTTTCATCCTTTTTATCAACCACTGGCTATCAAACTCAATGAGGTAAATCGGAGTTTAAGTGCTTGTATTCGTTGTCATACTTGTGATGGTTTTCCGTGTTTAATTGATGGTAAAGCTGATGCGGATATCAATTGTGTTCGTCCAGCAATGACTTATGCAAATATCACATTAATAACTGAAGCAAAGGTAGTATGTTTACATACTAGCCCATCGGGTCGAGAAGTGACTGGAGTGGAAGTAGAAATAGGAAATCAACGGCAGATATTTTCTGGGGATATTGTGGTATTAGCTTGTGGTGCAGTTAATTCGGCATTGCTGTTACTGAAATCTGCTAATGAGCAACACCCCAATGGATTAGCTAATAGTTCTCATCTTGTGGGACGCAATTACATGACACATAATTTTGCTGTGGTCATGACTTTAAATACCAAGTTGAATAATACAATTTTTCCGAAAACTTTGGCTTTTACTGATTTTTATTGGGGAAATCAAGATTTTGCTTATCCTATGGGGAGTGTGCAATTACTGGGTGGGGCAAATAAGGATAAAATACTTGCTTATGGTCCGCCTTTGATGCCTAATTTTATAGCTGAGGCTATAGCGAATCATTCCCTATCTTGGTTAGTAATCACAGAGGATTTACCAGATTTTAATAATAGGGTTTTGAGTAGAAATGGGCAGGTTTTCCTGGAATATACTCATAATAATCAAAGGGCTTTTAATAAATTAATTCAGCAATGGATTCAGGTTTTACAATCAATTTCTGTATTTCAATCACCTGGAACTTTACATATTCCTCAAAAAATGGGTTTAAGAGAAGTGACTCATCAATGTGGTACTTGTCGTTTTGGAGAAGATCCCAATAATTCGGTTCTAGATATCAATTGTCGGACTCATGATGTTGATAATCTTTATGTTGTTGATGGGAGCTTTTTTCCTTCTAGTGCTGCGGTAAATCCTTCATTAACTATTATTGCTAATGCTTTGCGGGTGGGAGAACATTTATTGACAAGGATATAGTATTTGTGGTGGGGATGGAATATAATTAAGGGCGGGGAAACCCCTACAGGTCACGGTAAGCATTTTTTCTCAGAATCAGGATGTCCAGGATTAAAGGATGTACAGGATGAAAATAGGGATTTTATCACTAAGTAGGTGAACACAATAAAACCAAACTGTGTAAAGAAATGTAAAATCGCCTAAACCCTCTTCACTCTTGCCTCTTGCATGAGTGCCTTTTGCCTTGCCATAACGACAATTTTCAACGCCAACCTACTTAATTACCTATTGGCGATCGCCTGCGTGGCGTAGCCATAGTCGAAGTATCAGCCTTAACTAGATAACTAGCAATTTGAGTTAATAATATTTTTGATTGTTTTAAGAATTTGAAATGTCTAGCGTATCCATAATTAGACAAGTCAACTTTTAAAAGTGTATGATAAAAAAAGTGTTGTGGTGATCTGTCGTTATTTGATAATAATACCTGAGTTCCGTCTGCTCCTCTAGCAAAATCTAAACTGTCTAAATGCTGCATAGTTGAAAATATATATCTAATCTAAAAAGATAATTCTTGAAATAACTCTATCAAAGGCAGACTAAAATTAGGAATAACATCTTCTCCATTAAGACTATCTTCCAATTGCAAAAGCTGTGATGGCTTAGGTTTGCGATAAACTAATACACATTCTTCATCTGGCAAAATTACCCATGCTAAACGAGTTCCGTTTTCAAAATACTCTACTAATTTATTATGAATTTCTTCAAAAGTATTATTAGGAGAAATAATTTCTACAGCTAAATCAGGAGCGCCATCAAAAAAACCTTTGGGTAATCGTTTTAAACCTTGTAACCTTTCCTTAGAAATAAAAGCCAGATCGGGTGATCTTTTGTTACCAGTTTTCATTTTAAAAGCAGTGCTAGAATCACAAGTTATACCGAGTTTATGATCACGCACAAAACCTGTTAAAAAATATCCAAGAGTTAGAGCTAAGTAGCCATGTTCTACACCTGAATTTGCCACTATAATTAGCTCTCCGTCCACATATTCATAAAGATTATCATTTTCCTGCAATAACATAAATTGCTCATCTGTCAAAGCCTGATGATTAGCTAAAGGTTGAATTAATTCTAAATTTGTGATTGCAGCTTGTGTCATTAGATTTAACTCCACAGATGAAACTAATATCAATAATTATACAGCCCTGGCGAATAGAATATGGCTTCGCCACGCTCCGCCAACGCGGCTATACAAACAAAGTCCGCCTGCGCGGATTAAGATTAAATTAAGGTCTTTAACCTGCGAAGGCAGGTTTTGTTTGTGTAGATGCGGTTTCTAACCGCCGATTTCACTATTTATGCACTAATTCTATTGTACTCGTTGATATACTCCTTAGGAACGCAAATTTAATAACCTGCAATTCTGACTTAACCTGAAATGGTGCGTTACGCTGTCGCTAACACACCCTACTTTTGCACTTTATTTAATTCATACTCCTTAACAATTAAACTATTGATATATTTAGAAATTTCTGCATTAATATCAATTTTCTGCTGATTCGTGACATACTGTGTTAAATTGGTCAATGAGTAATCTTATCATCTGTTGACTAAAATAACTCTCATTATAAGATGAGAAGGTTTTAAGATTTAGCTGGAAATACTGTGATAATTAGTCCAAACTCTCATAATTATACCAAAAACAAATCAATTAGCACAGTGCGATGGCGTACCCTACGGGATCTTGCTACGCGGAGCGTCCCGGAGGGAACTAGCACTGCTGCAAGCAGATCGCCTACAATAGTTCTGTAGACAATCGCTTGCATAACTTAGAACTCAAAACAGGCTGAATTTATTTAATATTTTCCTGTAAATACTCGTTCGGCTGGTCCTGTCATGTAAATCCGGTTGTCAAGTTCTGACCACTCGATTTCTAGGGGGCCGCCGGGTAATTCTATGGTAGCGGTGCGATCGCATTTATCGTTCAATACACCCGCTACCAAGGACGCACAAGCACCTGTACCACAAGCGAGGGTAATTCCAGCACCTCTTTCCCAAACGCGCATTTTCAAATAGTTACGATTGACTATTTCAATAAATTCGGTGTTGGTTTTTTTAGGAAATACGGGATGATTTTCAAATTGGGGACCAATGCTTTCTAAATTAATCGCCGCAACATCTTCCACAAAGGTGATACAGTGGGGATTTCCCATGCTGACACAGGTAACATCCCAAGTTTTCCCGGCTACTTCCAAGGGTTGATTAATGACTTGAAACTCACTAGGTGATAAAGTGGTAGGAATTTCTTCTGCTAATAACCGGGGTTCACCCATATCCACTTTAACTTGACCATCATCAGTGAGTTGGGGGGCAATCACACCTGCTAAGGTATGAATATGATATTTATCTTTTGTCCGGGAAATGCCTTCTAGGTCTGTCAAAAATACCGCTAAACAGCGAATCCCGTTCCCACACATTTCCGGTTCTGAACCATCGGAGTTAAAAATTCGCATGGTGTAGTCAGTGCCTTTTTGTCCAGGAAGTGCGAAAATAACACCATCTGCTCCGATCCCAAAATGGCGATCGCACCACTGTACAGCTTTCTCTGGTGTTAATACTGGTGTCAATGAGGAACGGTTATCAATAAGAATAAAATCATTACCGAGTCCGTGATACTTAGTAAATTCGATTGCCATTTTGCCCTAAATGAATTATTAAAGATTCATTCATACTATTAAAAAATTTGTCAGTTGTCAGTTGTCGGTTGTCAGTCGTCAATTACCAATTACCAATTACCAATTACCAGTATAATATATGGCAACTAATCAATTTGATACTTCCCTACCTAGCATTCGTCAAGTCCAGAAGTGTATTAAAGAAAAATTAACCGTCGAATTTAGATTAATGACTGGTGATTTGATTACAGGTCGCATATTTTGGCAGGATCACAATTGTATCTGTGTTTTTGATGGTAATAATGAGCAAATTATGGTTTGGAAACAGGCGATCGCCTACATGAAACCATTCAGTGATACAGTAGCCTAAACAGGACTAAACCCACAGAATGCCAACAATTTTTAACGCCAACCTACTTAAATCTATATAAAACTGTGTTGCTTCTAGTTGCTTATCGGATTGACTGGATATTATTGCTTTGTCTAATATTTAAATTAACGGTGGAATTTAGCGAGACTAATCAACGTTAAGGATATTTTTACAATGTCTAAAATACGCATCACAGATATACCTGTATTCGCAGACATATCTATTGACCAACAAAAAATTATAGTAGGTGGTACGACTACTGGTCCGACTACAGCTATCGGGACAAACCCTGTACCCAATTACATTCCTTTAAACCCAATCATCAATAATTTTCTTACCAGTTTAGATATTAATGCTTTTGACTGGAAACCATACCTAGATAGTGTAGGATTCGACATAAGTTTACCAATGATCACGTGATAATTTTAACGCCTTACAAGGAAGACTGATAAAGGGCGGGGGAACCCCGCCCCTACGGAGGTTTAAATACCCCAGCTTAGTGTTAAAGGACGCTGGGCGAGAACTTGGCTATAAAGCTCTTCTAATTGGGTGATATTATCATTTAAGGTATAGCGTTCTAATACTCGCTTCCTGGCTTTTTCTCCCAACAATGTGGTTAACTCTGGATGATCTTGGCATAGTGGTAATAGGGTCTTTAACTGCGATCGCACACTGCTTGTATTAATCGCTACACCAGCCCCCTTTTCTAAAACTTCCCCGTCTGCACCCACGTCAGTAGCTAAACAAGCTACACCACAGGACATAGCCTCTAATAAAGACAAGGATAATCCCTCTACCAAAGAAGGTAAAATAAATACATCCGCCCCTCGTAAAATTTCGATCCGGCGATTTTCATCGGCGATAAATCCTAACCAGATGATGCCATGTTCTCGACCATAAAATGACTCCAGAGAAGGCTTTAATGGACCATCACCCACAATCAATAATTTGGTATTAACACCCATATCTGATTGCTTCCAAGCCCGCAAGAGAGATTCAACGTTTTTCTCTTGGGCGATTCTCCCTTGATAAACAAACAAACGTTCAGCCCCGAATTCGGCTTTAACATGAGAAACACCGGGAGAATACTTAACAGGATCTACACCATTAGGAATCACAGCAATTTTGCTGTCCCCAACCCCCATACCTGAGAGTAATTCCCGTTGAATTTGGGAAAAGATAATTACCCGATCATAATGATCTAAAAAGGGAGCATAAAGTTGATAAGCTAAAAGCTGGGTACTAGATATTAATTTTGCTCCCTTCCCTGCAAATGGAGTGTGGAAAGTAGCAATGAGGGGCAAATTTAACTCTTCGCAAATTTCTGGTAAAACAAAATCTAAAGTTGATAGAGTCAGAGAAGCGTGGACTATATCTGGTTTAATTTCCCGTAGTGAATCTTTCAAAACCTTAGTTGCTTTGAAAGAGGGAATTGTGTAAACCTGAGATTTGTAGATAAATGGTAAAGGAACTTCTTGAAAATTAGGCCAATTGTCAGTTGTCGCTTCTTCTTGAGCAAAGTGCAGAAAACTAACCTCGTGTCCCCTGTCTAGTAATCCGTTGGTAATTTCTCGACTGTAGGTGACGTTACCGCAAAAGGGTGTTTTTTTTCCAATCCAAGCTATACGCATTCTTCGGTTATCTATAAAAAAACGAGGGTAAAATATACTGTTTTTATTATGAAGTTGTTATAGCCGAATTTTTGGTATTCACAAAAACTCAGATATCTCTAACTTTAAAACCTAAATAATCTGGGCAGTTAAACAATCAATAGCTTTATTGATAATGCTAATAATTCATAAAGTTTTTAACTTGATTACAAATTAATATGCTGATTATTTGGTTGATTCCCAGCAAGTATTTTGCATCTTGCTGGATTAAGTTTAGCACGAAACCCAATAGTTTGATGCAGTTTCTGGCTATTTGCCATCTGAGGACTCACTAGAATTATACCAAGTAAAGAGACCGCCAACTAAGACGATCGCAGCTAAGGTAAAAAATACTGCTTTTAAGCCGATAAAAGTTTCCGCCACACCAGCTAAAGCCAAGGGGAGAGAAAGAGCAATATTAATCACGTTATTTTGCAGTCCAAATACCTTACCTCGCATAGCTGGGGGTGTTTCGGTTTGGATTGCAGTTTGCATAGGGATACCCACCAAAGCCCCAAATATTCCCACCAAAGCTATAAATAGCAGCACGGGTAAAAGTTGAGTGGTGAACAGTGATAAACCAATTAAAGATCCTGTCATACCTAGACAACCCCAAAAACTCAGTTGTTTATAGGAAAAGCGTTGTCCAAATTGTCCGAGAATTGTCGCCCCAATAGCCACACCAACACCAGCAGATGCTAATAAAAAGCCGAATTGAGAGGCTTTCAGATTGGGAATAATTTCTGCCATACGAACTGCCAGCACAGTCAGGGCGGCAAAGACAGAAAATAGGATAATTAGTTGTAATAAAGCATTGCGGATGCGATGATTTTCTTGGAGGTAACGTAACCCGTCGCGCAAGTCTGACAAAACATGGGGAAATTCTGTTTCCGGGGGATGGGGTTTTTCGTTAGTTTGGAGTAGAAATAATATTAACCCAGCGATCGCATAACTACCACCCACCAAAATTTCCTTACCCAATCCCCCACCACCGCCTAATTGCCCCCACAGTCCGTCTGCTAATGCCAACACTGGTTCTCCTACCGCAAAACCCACAATCACCGAAGCCATCATTGTCGTTGTGTAGAGAGAATTAGCTGAAAGCAAATCCTGTTCTTTGACTATTAAAGGAATAGCCGATTGTTCTGCCGGGGCAAAAAATTGTGTTAAGGTAGAAACCAAAAAAGTTACTCCTAAAATAATCAAAAAACCCACAGGCAAAACGCCAATAGGCTGCCAATCATGGGTTAACCATAACAGGGTAGGAATAAGTAAAACCAGAATACCACGCCAAATATTTGATGCTACCAAAACAACTTTTTTTGACCAACGATCTACAAATACCCCAGCTACAGAGCCAAATAATACGGCAGGAATTGTAAACGCTATCATTAAAGCCGAAACCCAACCGCTAATACTTTGATCACTAGCTTGAAACTGGCTATTAATCAAAGCAATCATCAATACTAAATAAACCTTATCGGCTAATTGACAGAAAACTTGACCCGCCCAAAGAGCGAGAAAGTTAGGGTTTTTTAATACAGGTAAAAACCCCGCCTGTTGATTATTTGCAGAATCCGTACCCCCAGAATCGGCATCTATTAATGGCAATGTTTCCGGCGTTAAATCCGTCGTTAATTTACCATTCAATTCCGCACCTTTTAATAATGGATCAGATTTTATTTCTGAGCCTTGAGAAATATCAGTTAATGGAATTTCTGATGGGCAACTTCCATCTTCAGAAACATCTTTTAGTGACATTTCTGGACTATGAATATGACTAAGTTTAGGAGCAGAAGCAACATTATGATCTGATGCTTTATGCTTTTTTTTAGCGTCGCTAGGTGAGTGAGTTCGGCTTTTTTTATTTAAATCAGACGATTGCATCATGGTTGGCGGCAAAATAGGAATCAATCAAAGTGGCAGAGCGAATAGGTTGTCCTAAATGATACTGAACATACTGGCGTAAAATTTGCTCAACAGCTAACCATCCAGAATAGTCGGCCACATCTATTTGTATTATCTCTGTTTCCGACAGATGTTGAAGCATAACCAGTTGTTTCCCATTCAACCGACGAGAAATAATTGGTAACTCCTGGTGGTGAAAAACCGTTTCATAGCTAGGGTTAGAAGACCAGAATTGGGGATTGGAAACATTTGTCTGGCTTGTTTGTGTCATTTCCCTATTTTCCCGTTTCTCCTGCTCCATTTCTGTTCGCAAGGTTTTCCAAGCGTCTAAACAAATTATGCCACCAGAAGGAATGCTAAATCCAACTTGCCAATGGGGATTTGTCCAGTCTGGGGTTAAAAGCCGTTGAGTTAAACAACAAGACTCTACTTGTGGTGTTAGTCCCGCTAAGGATAAAAGTTGAAATACACCTTGAGCTAGATAGGCAACTACACAGTTTATTTCTATTTTTGGTATATCCTCTAGCCGCTGAAGATGCTCATTAAATAACTCATAAAGTTCTGTTTGCGGTTGTTCGCTTAACGCTTGACACAAAACTATTTCCGCTAAATATTGACTAGCAGCTAATTTACCCAAATCCTTAGATAAACCCGGATAAGTTTTGATAGTTTCAGCTTGAGTAATTCTATCGAGATTTCGTCCTTGGGAAATGAGTAATTCATTAATGACAAACATCCCCATTCTCCCCCCCAAGCTGGAGTTTTGTTTCCGTACTCCCGTCGCAACTGCCCGAATTAAACCAAATTCTTGAGTTAAAATTGTAACTATTTTATCAGATTCGCCCAATGCTTGCGCCTTGAGATTAATACCAGTTGCTTTGTAGGTTTTACTCATTTTTAGTCAGTGGTCAGTGGTCAGTGGTCAGTGGTCAGTGGTCAGTAGTCAGTAGTCGGTGGTCAGTAGTAAAGGAAGAACAACAGACAAAGGACAACTGACAAAGAACAGCTAAACAAAGGACGACTGACTACTCACTCTTTTCTTTTTCTGGGTAATTGCGTTGACGAAGTAAATCCACACCGCGGGATGTACCTAGTCTAGTCGCACCAGCCATAATTAACTCTAAAGCATCATTATGAGTGCGAATACCTCCTGATGCTTTGATGCCTACACGATCTTTTGCTATCTCTTTCAAAAGCTTCACGTCAGCTACAGTTGCGCCACCATTCCAACCTGTACTAGTTTTTAAGAATGCAGCACCAGCATCCAAAGCCAGTTCCGCAGCGATTTGTTTCTCTGTATCCGTCAGCAAGCTAGTTTCTAAAATTACCTTTACAGGTTGTCCAGCTTCTTCACAAATTGTGGCAATTTCTCGGTGAACTTCCTCTGTTTTTCCCGCTTTTAACCACCCTAAATTAATAACTACATCCAACTCAGTAGCACCATTGTCTACTGCTTCTTTAGCTTCATATAACTTTACGGCTGAAGTATTTGCACCATTGGGAAAACCAATGACTGTACAAACTTGAGGATTTTTTTTATAGAGAAGTTCTGCTACTTGCTTGACATAGCAGGGATTTACACATACCGCTGCAAAGTTATATCTATATGCTTCGTCGCACCATTGACTAATCTGCTCTGGGGTGGCAATTGGTAATAGCAGAGAGTGATCAATAAATGGTGCAATATCAATATTTGGATAGTCTGCTGCCATCGTTTTTGTTTTTGGTGTAAAGTTGATTAAACTTGATGAAAATTAAAGTATTTCTTATATATTAAACTACATATCAAGAGAAGTCAGAAAGTAGGGGCGCAGGGCCTGCGCCCTTATTCTTGCGAACCAGTGTTTAAAAAGTCAAGAATAGTTTGTGCTAAGGCTTTTGCTGCTAAGTAGGGAACACCATTACCAACGGTTTTAAACATATTCGTAAGTGACATATTTTCTGGAAGGGAAAAATCTTCGGGTAAAGATTGAATTGCTAAAGCTTCGGCTACAGAAATGCGTCTGATCTTATAAGGATGTAAATGCACCTCATTATTACCATAGCAAGCTGTGGGAGAATAACGCCACCTGTGCAAACGTTTAAATGATTTTTTGGAATCATCTCCTTCAGCAATAGTAGCAAATTTTGTTTTACCTGCTCTTGGTTGAAAATGATGTTGAGCATTAGGATGGTTGAGAACGTGATTTTTTCTAAACCAATATTCAACAGTGAGTTTTTCAGGAATATTTTTAGGACAAGGAATTATGGAATCCTCTTGAAATGGCTCGCATTTATTCCAAGGATACGTAAATATTTGTTCTTGAGGATATAAAATATGGTTTTCCCAAGGAAAAGTAAATTCATCTTTGATTTTTATATCTTTGAGAAATTTAGCTTGAAAGCCTATTAAAATAATTCTATCTCTATCTTGAGGGACACCATATTCAATAGAATTAATTAACCGTTCTGTTAAGATATAACCGAATTTTTGTAATTTAATTTTTAGTTCTTCAAAAAATAAACGGTGTTTTGTAGTTCTCCACAAACCTTTAACATTTTCAAATAAAAAGAAATCGGGTAGATTTTGACAAATTAATTCAACATAAGCAAATGAGAGTTTACCATTATCACCTAAATGTCCTTTGTTTTTGCCACCAATAGAAAAATCAGGACAGGGTGGACCACCAATAAAGCCAATTACATTATTTGATTTACGAGAATCTTTGACTAATTCATTTAATCGTTGTGCTGGTGTTCCTACTATTAATTTACTTACGTCTGCGGCCTCTTCTTGATGATATCCATATTCAGGTTGGGGGAGATTGAGAATTTCCCGTGAATAGCGATATGCGGACATGAATGGAGGGAAGATTTCGTTAACGTAAGCGATGTTATAGCCTGTGGTTTCAAAACCTAAATCGAGGAAGCCTGAACCGGAAAAGAATGAGAAGATAAGGGGGGTAGACATTTGACATTATGAACGGTTTAATTTTTTGTTTAGCTTTCTTAGGAATTATATTGATTGTACAAAGAATATTTAGCGTATTTATACTAATATTGGTACAAGTAGCACAAGGGATAATTCCTAGAGGTTCAGATTTCACCATAATTCTGCTATGATCAGAGGCTGTGGGATTTGCCCCTAGTCTTGGTGCTTATTGCCCATTTGTGTATTTTAAACCATTCGTCCGCCTAAGACTGAAGCCGTGATTGGCGACAGGCCGATGTTATTCTTGGAGTTCTATGTCTTTTTCTAATCTCGGCTTGTCCCCAGAAATTGTCCGTGCTGTCACTGAGCGGGGATATGATAAACCTACACCAATCCAGACACAGGCTATTCCTGTGGTGTTGTCTGGTGGTGATATTATGGCTGGAGCGCAAACGGGTACTGGTAAAACTGCCAGTTTCACTCTGCCATTGTTACATCGTTTGTCTGCAAATAAGGGCATTTCTAGTAATTCTCATGGATTTCCGCCAATTCGCGCCTTAATTCTGACTCCTACTCGTGAACTCGCTGCACAGGTGCAAGAAAGTGTCCGTGATTATGGTAAATATTTGAATTTGAATTCAATGGTGATGTTTGGGGGAGTGAGTATTGGTCCCCAAAAACAGAAATTGAGAACCCGTGTAGATATTTTGGTTTCAACTCCAGGACGATTGTTAGATCATGTGCAACAAGGGACTGTGAATTTGTCCCGTGTGGAAGTGTTGGTACTGGATGAAGCAGACCGAATGCTGGACATGGGGTTTATTAATGATATCCGGCGTATTCTTTCACTTTTGCCTAAACAGCGGCAGAATCTGCTATTTTTTGCAACTTTCTCTGATAAAGTTAAAACTCTTGCGGTTGGGTTACTAAATAACCCGACTATGATTGAAGTCGCACGCCGAAATGTGACTGCGGCAACGGTATCACAAAAAGTTTATCATGTAGACCGCGATCGCAAACGCCAATTACTTTCTCATCTAATTCGAGAAAACAAATGGTATCAAGTATTAGTATTTAGCCGCACCAAGCATGGTGCTGACCGGTTGGTGAAGCAGTTGGGTGAAGATCGCATTCAAGCGCTCGCTATTCACGGTAATAAGAGCCAGGGAGCGCGAACTCATGCTTTAGCCAAGTTTAAAGATGGGACTTTGCAGGTATTGGTAGCAACGGATATTGCTGCGCGTGGTCTTGATATTAGCGAACTACCTCACGTTATTAATTACGATTTACCCAATGTCCCAGAGGATTATGTGCATCGCATTGGTCGGACTGGACGCGCTGGTGCGGAAGGTCAAGCGATTTCCCTTGTATGTGTTGATGAACATCATTTGTTAGCGGATATTGAGAAACTCATTGAGCAGCGTTTACCGAAAGAAGTGGTAGATGGTTTTGGAGTCAACCCAGAAATTAAAGCTGAACCAATTCCCAATGGACGCAAAGCTCCTTCTGGTGGTGGTGGAAATCAGCGGACTCGTCGTTCTGCTCCTAAATCTGCTTCTTCAAAATCACCTAGACAGCCTTCTTCACGCACAGCCGCAGGGGATAAAAAGCCTGGTTCTAGTTCTCCTACACCACGTCGTTCTGGTAAACGTAGGTAATAGCTGAGTTGATAATTGATAACTGACAATTGATAATTATCAACTTTTACCCATTCCCCGGATTATTTTTGGGGTTTGGGAACTGATATTTGGTGAAATCGGTTCTTTGTAATTTATGATACAATTAGCACAGGTATTACTATTATCTACTGATAAATATGGACTTTGTTATTTTAGATACTGAAGGCAACCCAAATTTAACTGAATTAGCTATTGTTAATAGTCAAGGTGTGGTAATTTATGAAGGTTTTTGTGATGGTAATTCTCATGGTTTTCAAAATGTTTTAAATCTCAAAAGTCTCAAAACCTTATTAACAGACTTTTTGACTATTGTTGAAGATAAAAAAATTATCTGTCACTATGCAGAACATGATATTGATATCCTCAAGCATAGTTTTCGACAAGTTGGTTTACCTTGGCATAATTTAGAATTTGATTGTACTTGGATTTTAGCTAAAGACTGTTTTCCAAATTTAGAAAGTTATTCTTTAGAGTATCTGAGTAAATACTTGAATCTGCGAGCTAATAATCAATATTTTCTGCCGAATATGGCACATACCGCTAGTTATGATGCCACATTTACTTATCATCTTTATAGAAAAATTATGTTAGAACATCTCAAAAAACAACCTAATCCATTTACTAGCAGTCGAGTTGACACTCCTTTTCAACATCATCCAGATTATGCTGATACTTATCATCGAGAATTTCAGATTTTACAAACTTCTTTAAATAACATCAAATTAGATCCTAATCATCAGAGTAAAGGTGTTGTTGTTATTGGAGAACCAGGTACTGGTAAAACTCATTTAATGATGCGACTGGCTAATGAGAGATTATCAAGTAATAGATTACTGTTTGTTCGGCAGCCTAATAATGCTCAATCTGTACTTTATCATATTTATAGTAGAATTTTAGAATCTCTAGTTGAGAAAGCCGGAAATTTACCTCAATTATACTCTTTAATTATTAACACTTTTCGGAAAATAGTTAGTCTTAATGATAGAGATGTTACACAAAAAGATATAGATATTTTAAAAGCCTTATATGATTTAGAAGATAATAGTATTAGTGCTTTAAGTAAAGAAAATACACAACGAAAACGAGAATATTGGCAATATATAGAAAAGACTATTAATGAATGGTGGATGAGTAATTATGCTCCGGGTAGTTTTGCTTTATCTATCATTAAAGGCATGGTTAAATATTGCAGTTATACAGATTATAAATATAGAAATATTAGCACTCGTTGGTTAGCCGGAAATGTTTTAACTGACGAAGAATCTGAAACCGTTGGTTTACCAAATTGGGGAGAAGAAATTAGTAAGGAAGCTTTTTCGTTAGAAGCTATTTCCGTTTTAGGTAAATTATCTATTTTGGATGAACCTTTAATTATTATTTTTGATCAATTAGAAGGTTTAGGACTTCCACACAATCAAGAAATTTTGTTAAATTTTGGGGAAGGTATCAAAGAAATTTTCACTCATGTTCCCAATAGTTTAATTATTTTGAATTTATTTCCTGATAGGTGGGAAAAATTTCAAACAATATTTGATCAATCTATTATTGGGAGAGTAGCTCAATATCAGGTTTCTTTACGTCAACCAACAGAAGCGGAAGTTAAATCTATTCTCAAAGTGAAAATACAAACTGTAGATATTACCTTAGAACAGTTATTTTTACCTGAAGATTTAGATGATATTTTAGGGAAGAAACCTATTCGGGCAGCTTTAAATCGGGCGGCTAAATACTATGATCATAGAGTTAATGGAATTTCTTTACCAGACGAAAGAAAACCAATTCGGGAATTAGATGGTAATGAAAAAATAGAACAGCAATTAAAATTTTTACAGCAACAGCAACAAACATCAATGGAAGTTTTAAGTCAACTAATTCAAGCGATACAATCACCTAATGCTGTTGATTTAAGCAACTTACAGAATAAATTAGCAACTTATTTATCTGGTGAAACTACAATTCCCGTAAATCCTCTAATTGAATATCTGAATGAACATAGAATTGAGTTAGAACAAAAATATCATAATCCATCTATTATTAGTGATGGTGATGATGTTGGTAAATTGAAAAATATTGCTGAAGCTTTAACTCATATCCAGTCATTTAAATTAAGCCAATATCGTTTAGGTAAGAAGGTATTACCAGAACATATTGTTATTGAAAAGGGAAATCAGTATCATGTAATTGCTTTTTTAGAAATTAGTGGTACTCCCTTTACGAGTCGGATTAGTAATTTCAATGAATTAGTTATTAATAATTCCCAAAGCCAATTTTATTTAATCAGAGATGAACGTCAACCAGGTATTACTGCTAAAGTTGGTAAGGAACGAATTAAACAACTAGAAAATAGTGCTAATGGGAATTTTATGTTGTTTAATAAAGAAGATAGGATTCTCTTTGATTTGATTTATGATCTGATTATTAGTATTCATAACAAAGATTTAGATATAGATTTGGAATCAGCTTTAACTTTCGTTACCACTCATCAAGAATGGTATCACTGGATTTTTACAAAGTTTGGTTTTACGCTACCCAAACAATAAAATCACTGTAGTAAATTGTTACAGTGCGTAAATTTTAATTTATGAAAATACTCATCCTCAATGCCGGTTCTAGCAGCCAAAAGAGTTGTCTGTACGACATGACCTCCCCGATTCCTAATTTAGCCCCCCAACCTCTTTGGGAAGGAAAAATAAATTGGACTGAAAACCAAAATCAGGCAGAAATTACAGTTAAAACCGCTACAGGTGCAAAACTGCAAGCAACTCTGGCTGATGATTCCCGACAGGTGCAATTTACTCATTTGTTATCTACGCTTACAAATGGCGAAACCAAGGTAATTGATGATTTAGCAGCCATAGATGTGGTAGGACATCGAGTAGTACATGGTGGTCAAGATTACCAAGAGGCTGTAATAATTACGGAAAAAATTAAACAGGCGATCGCTCACTTATGTAATCTAGCCCCAGCCCATAATCCAGCCGCTTTAGCTGGTATTGAAACCATTGAAAATAGTCTAGGGAATATCCCCCAAGTAGCAGTTTTTGATACTGGATTTCACCGCACTTTACCCGATGCCGCAGCTATCTATCCCATCCCCTATCATTTAGTTGAACAGGGTATCCGTCGTTATGGCTTTCATGGCATCAGTCACCAGTATTGTGCCAATCGAGCAGCGGAAATTCTTGGTCAAGATTTACAATCTCTGCGAATAATTACCTGTCATTTAGGTAATGGTTGTTCTTTAGCCGCCATCAAAAATGGTTGCAGTATTGACACAACAATGGGATTTACTCCTCTAGATGGTTTAATGATGGGTAGCCGCAGTGGTTCAATAGATCCAGGGATTTTGATTTACTTATTGCAACAGTATAATTACTCTAGTCACGAACTAGATAATGTGTTAAATAAAGCTTCAGGATTAAAAGGTATTTCTGGAATATCTAGTGATTTAAGGGAAGTGATAGCTGCAAAAGACCAAGGTAATCAACGCGCTCAACTAGCTTGGGATATATACGTACATAGCCTCCGGGCTGGTATCGGGGCAATGCTGGCTAGTTTAGCAGGTTTAGATGTTTTAGTCTTTACCGCTGGAGTCGGCGAAAACTCCCCAGCAATCCGTCAAGCTGCTTGTGAAGCTTGGGGATTTTTAGGACTGAAAATTGACTTGGCGAAAAATCAGCAACAACCTATTGATATTGATATTGCCACATCTGATTCCACAGTACGAATCTTAGTCATAGAAACTCAAGAAGATTGGTCAATAGCTCAACAATGTTGGAAATTGCTGCAACAATAATACAGGAGTTCAGGAGGTAGGGGCGCAGGGCCTGCGCCCGCCTGCGCCCATTCAGGAGTATGGCTAACGCCACGCTATGCCTTCGGCACACCACGTGAACGCTATCAGGAGTTCAGAAGAAAGAAATTTCTCCCCCACTCCCCCCACTCCCCCCACTCCCCCACTCCCCCCACTCCCCCACTATGTTTTTATCTCGTGAAGCTATTACCACGCCATTAGTTGCTTGCTTTTGTATTGTCAGTATTAGCTTAATGCAAATACCAAAACTGCAAAAACTATTAATTAATAAACAATCTATTTCCGTAGAAGCTCTCCAAAAAGACCTCAAGAAAGAAAGTTTTCGCTTAAACTTACTTGAGGCTATCCCCAGTTTTAGTTATAAAAATTTCATTGCCGATTGGGTATATATTGATTTTTTGCAATTCTTCGGTGATAATGAAGCCAGAGATAAAACCGGATACAGTATCAGCCCAGAGTATTTTGAAGTTATTTTAGACCGTGATCCACGTTTTTTAGAAGCTTATTTAGGACTTTCTATAAGTAGTTCTTTATACGGTGGTATGCCAGATAGAACTATAGCTTTAATGGAAAAAGGATTAAAATCTTTATCACCACAAATTCCCCCCAGGTCATACTATATCTGGCGCTATAAAGGCACAGATGAGTTACTATTTTTAGGTAATGCTCAGGCATCAAAAAAATCTTTTCTCAAAGCCGCAGAGTGGGCAAGCACTTATACTGATGAAGAAGGTACGCAGGTAGCGTTTATTTCTCAAAAAACTGCCAAGTTTCTGAGTAAAAATCCTGATAGTAAAGCAGCACGAGTGGCTACATGGGCAATGGTTTTAAACAATAATGTAGATAAAAAAATTCGCAACCGAGCAATTCAGGAAATTGAAGCCTTGGGAGGAAAGGTCGTTACAAATGCCGACGGCACAGTTAGTATTAGACCACCAGAAAAAGATTGACAACTGACAACTGACAACTGACAACTGCGAAGAATCGTTACAATAGAATTTCTACTATCCTCATCTTTTAGACCTGTAGGGTAGAACAGATTATTTTTATCATGACAGGAGGATTATTTTAAGATATATTAAGATAAGTTAACATAATTATCATAATGTCCTCTTCCTTAGAGAAGCTAGGTATAAGCAGCAAACAAGTACAGGAGAATCAACATCGGTGAATAATAAAAAATGGCGAAATACGGGGCTGTACGCGCTCCTTTTTATAGTCGTTATTGCACTAGGAACGGCATTGTTTGACAAACAACCTCAAAGCCGAGAAACATGGCGCTACAGCCAATTTATCCAAGAAGTCGAAAAAGGCAGAGTTGAGAGAGTCAGTTTAAGTTCCGACCGGTCTACAGCCTTGGTGACACCTAAATATGACCCTAACAAAAAGATTGTTACCTTAGTTAATGACCCAGATTTAATCAATACTCTGACAAATAAAGGTGTTGATATTGCCGTATTACCTCAAGCAGACGAAGGATTCTGGTTTAAGGCTCTTAGCAGCTTATTCTTCCCTGTATTGCTGTTAGTTGGTTTATTTTTCCTCCTCCGTCGCGCACAAGGTGGACCAGGTAGCCAAGCTATGAACTTTGGTAAATCTAAAGCCAGAGTGCAAATGGAACCCCAAACTCAAGTTACCTTTGGTGACGTTGCGGGTATTGACCAAGCCAAATTAGAATTAAATGAAGTTGTAGACTTTTTAAAGAATGCCGATCGCTTTACCGCTATTGGTGCAAAAATTCCTAAAGGTGTACTTTTAGTCGGTCCTCCTGGTACTGGTAAAACCCTCCTCGCGCGGGCTGTAGCGGGCGAAGCAGGTGTTCCTTTCTTCTCAATTTCTGGTTCTGAATTTGTGGAAATGTTCGTTGGTGTGGGTGCTTCCCGTGTCCGCGATTTATTTGAACAAGCGAAAACCAATGCTCCTTGTATCGTCTTTATTGATGAAATTGACGCAGTAGGTCGTCAACGGGGCGCTGGTTTAGGTGGTGGTAACGACGAACGGGAACAAACCCTCAACCAGTTACTAACGGAAATGGATGGTTTTGAAGGTAACACTGGTATTATTATTATTGCTGCTACCAACCGTCCTGATGTATTAGACGCTGCTTTATTACGTCCAGGTCGTTTTGACCGTCAAGTTGTGGTTGACCGTCCCGACTACGCTGGTAGAAGTGAAATTCTCAGAGTTCATGCCCGTGGTAAAACTTTATCTAAAGATGTAGACTTGGATAAAATTGCCCGCCGGACTCCTGGTTTTACCGGTGCAGATTTATCTAACCTGTTGAATGAAGCCGCAATTTTAGCCGCCCGTCGCAATTTAACTGAAATTTCGATGGATGAAATTAATGATGCAATTGACCGTGTATTAGCTGGACCCGAAAAGAAAGACCGGGTAATGAGCGAAAAGCGCAAAACTTTGGTTGCATACCATGAAGCAGGCCACGCTTTAGTTGGGGCTTTAATGCCTGACTATGACCCTGTGCAAAAGATTAGCATTATTCCTCGTGGTCAAGCCGGTGGTTTAACTTGGTTTACTCCTAGTGAAGACCGTATGGACACTGGTTTATATAGCCGTGCTTATTTGGAAAATCAAATGGCTGTGGCTTTGGGTGGTCGTCTGGCTGAAGAAATCATTTTTGGTGAAGAGGAAGTGACTACTGGTGCTTCTAATGATTTACAGCAAGTGGCTAGAGTAGCTAAACAAATGATAACTCGGTTTGGGATGAGCGATCGCTTGGGTCCAGTAGCCCTTGGTCGTCAACAAGGAAATATGTTCCTGGGTCGAGATATTATGTCTGAGCGCGATTTCTCGGAAGAAACTGCTGCTGCTATTGACGAAGAAGTTCGGAAATTAGTTGATACTGCTTATATTCGAGCTAAAGAAGTATTAGTCAGTAACCGCAAGGTTTTAGATGAAATTGCTCAAATGCTGATAGATAAAGAAACCGTTGACGCTGAGGAATTACAACAAATCCTTGGTAATAACGATGTGAAAATGGCAGCTTTTGCGTAGTTTTTTCTTAAATATCTAAAAAGGGTAATTCTGGTTTTTCTGGAATTACTCTTTTTAGTTTCTTGTGAACGTTAAAGATGCTAAAATCCCATACGGTTTAGTTAAGCCTAATACTCTTTTTTTAAAACGAACCACAGAGGCACAGAGGACACAGAGAGAGAAAAAATAGAGAGGTTTTTTGCGTCAGTTTTGGGACATTTTTTTATGGTATATTACATTTTCCTGGTTTTGTAAGACAACATTAATCTAGAATAGATTATGACTACACTTAAATTGAAAAATCACCAAATCTGGCAAGATTTAACTGAGATATTAGAAAATTTAGATACTAATTCTCTTGTTCAAAAACATCTTGAACAATGCTGTTATACAATAAATGGTTATTGGGATGAACAGGATAAATATTATGAATCAATTACTTTACCTCACCCCATAGAAGCAAAATTAGTCAGCAGTTTTGTGGGTATTACCCAAGATAACCGTTTTCTAAAACTCAAATTTTCTCTTATGAATTTTCTGGAAAATATAGGTGAGTTAGTTCTTATCTATAATGAAAATCTAGAATTGATTGATGAAAATTGGCTTTTAGATATAGATTCTCCTATGCTTCCGCTTAATCAAAACAATTTAATAATCAGGTTTATTTCATTCTAGAAAATTGTAGGTTGGGTAGAACGAAGTGAAACCCAACAAAATATAGCTAGACTTATGAAAGTAATCTATTTTTGCACGCAGAGGCGCAGAGTCGCAGAGAGTTCATTTTATTTTATCCTATTCGCAAAACTAAGGTTTCTTCTCCTGGTAAAATTAAGGTTTTTCCCAATGGTAAAATTGCTAAAGCATTAGTTTGGGATAAGTTAATTAAGTTCCCTGAATTTAAGTTACCACTTGTTTGCTTAAATTCGTAAATACCATTATTTAATTTTAAATTACCCCAAATATAAGTTTCCATTTTTCCGTTAGATTTTAATTCGCAATGGGATTTTACTTTGATAAATTTACTTTCCCAACCTCGATTAATTCCTGAAAGTTTTTTAATTGTCGGTTTTACAAATCGCCAAAATGTCACTAAAGCCGAAACGGGATTTCCTGGTAAACCAAAATAAAGAGAATTGGGAAATGTGGCAAATGTCAGAGGTTTTCCTGGACGCATTTGCACGGCACGAAAATGAATTTCTGCTCCCAAAGATGCTAATATATTATCAATATAATCATAATCACCTACGGAAACTCCACCAGAAGAAATAACTATATCACTATTGTTAATAGCATAATTGATAGTCTCTGTTAATGCGCTAGGATTATCCTTAATAATTCCTAATGTTAACACTTCTGCACCCAAATCACGTACTAAAGCTGCTAAAGCATATTGGTTAGAATCTACTATCTGTCCAGGTTTTAGGGTTTGTTCTGGTGTTACTAATTCGTCACCACTTGAAAAAATTGCCACTCGCAGACGACGGAAAACACTGATTTCTGCCAATTGTGCAGCCGCTAAAATCGCAATTTCCGCTGCATTGAGGGGAATTCCTGCTGGTAAAAGTTCTTTTCCTGCTTGGTAAAAGTCTCCTTGGTGTCTAACAAATTCCTGCGGTTGCGGTGCAGAAAAAATAGAAACCCAGTTTTTCTCTAAATTAGTTTTTTCCTGCATAACTACAGTATCCGCACCTTTTGGGATTATTGCACCAGTGAAAATCCTTGCTGCTTGTCCTGGTTGAATAGTATTTTGAGGTTGATATCCTGCGGGAATCTCTTCGACAACTTCTAAAATTGTCGGATTTTCAGAAGTGGAATTTTGCACATCTTCATAACGCACTGCAAAACCATCCATTGCGGAATTATCCCAATGGGGAAAATCTAAAGAACTAATTACAGGAGTTGCTAAAATTCGGTGAAATGCTGTCAATAAATCAACAACTTCAAGATCATGTTCTTGATTTAAAGGTTGAACATGATTGAAAATAATCGTTTCTGCATCTTTAACGGATAACATAGTGGATGATTTAGTTAGTTACTGTTAGAAATTAAGATTAATTAACTTTTATTATTGAGAGGTTGTTTGAAAAGTCATGATTGCTGTATTACAGCAAATTGTCATCAAACCCGGAACAAGAACCCCACCCCCAACCCCCTCCCCGCAAGCGATGAGGGGGCTAAGATGTACCTTATATGA